>JBGTNZ010000167.1:0-4511 GCA_041742805.1 Aestuariivirga sp. | reverse complement strand
CTGCTCGGCGGAAATCTGCGTCATTTTTTCAGGGGTCCTCGGAGCGCTGTCCATCAGGGCGCTTCTGTTAACACCGGAAGGCCTTAAGTCAACAGTTCGCGGGTTTTAGCCGCAATGTTGTTCTTGCAGGGTTCGGCCCGTATGGTAACAGATTACGGGCATGAGAGATTCTCGTGTTTTGCCAGGGACGGCAATGGCGGAAAACGGCAAACTGGACGATGTGCTTGACCAGTTCGAGCAGGCCTTGCGGCAGTTCGAAGCCGCGGTGGCGCGGCGGCAGCAGAACGGCAAGCTAGCCGAGGAGCTTGCCGCCCAGGCCGATACGCTGCGCAGGGACCGCTCCAGGCTGGCCCATGAGCTTGATCTTGTGCGCACGAAGGCTGGCGAACTGGTCGACACCAGCAAGCAAGCGGCGGGCAAGATCGATGCGGCGATGTCGCGCATCCGCGCGGTGTTGCATTCCAACAGCGGGGATTAAGCCAAGGCGCATGTCATCGTCGAGGTGAATGGCCAGCCCTACACCATGCAGTGCCCCGATGGGGAAGAGAACCATCTGCGGGAACTCGCCAAGCTGCTCGACTCGGAAGTCATGCGCATCAAGCAAAGCGTGGGAACGGTGGGCGACATACGGCTGCTGGTCATGTCGGGACTGATGCTGGCGGACCGGCTGTCGGAATCCATGCGGCGCGTGGAGGCCCTGGAAGAAGAAGTGAGAGACATTCTGGTTTCGCGCGTGAGCCTGGAGGCGCAATCGAAGGCCCTTGAGATTCGTCTTAGCCAGCGGCTGGCTTCGGCCACTAAACGCCTTGAGGTGGCGGCGCGCGAACTGGCCTGAGGCCACACTGGATTTCACGGGAGCCCGGGATTACATACACAGGCGGCGGGCTGCCCGGCCCGTGTGGAGAAATTTTTCCCTGGGGCCTATTCGATTCTAAAGGGAGCTGTCCCTGTGCGGGGCCCTGGCCTCGCGTAAACGGCGCCCACCTACGTAAGTAGGGACCCGGGATCGTACTCTCCCACGGCTTACGGTGGCTCGCCACTTTGATTTGAACAGGTCCCATGGATATTGCAGCAGTAAAGCGCCGGGCGCGCGGTGAAGCTTCAAGGCAGCGCGCGGCGGCCCATGAGCTTCTGCATCACACGGCCAAGCATGCACTGGCGGAGCGGGGTCTGCCGTTTGCCTCGGCCCCGCCCAAATCCGTGATCTCCGGCTTCTTTCCCTACAAGAGCGAGATTTCGACGTTGCCACTGCTCACCCGCCTGCATGGTGACGGCTGGACGCTGGCCATGCCGGTGGTGATGGGCGAAGGATTGCCGCTTACATTCCGTGTTTGGAACCCGGGGGAACGGACCGTGGCCGGCATCTGGAATATCCCGGTGCCTGCGGAAACATCGCCGGAAGTCCTTCCCGATGTGCTGCTGGTTCCCATGCTGGCGTTCGATGCCAAAGGCTATCGTCTCGGCTATGGCGGAGGTTTTTATGACCGGACGCTGGTCAAGCTTCGCGCGCTGAAACCGATTATCGCCATAGGCGTTGCCTACTCCGACCAGGAAGTGCCAGAGGTGCCGTGTGCCGACTACGATCAGCCGCTGGACTACATTATGACCGAGAAAGATACCTTCGCGTGCGGCTGATCTTTCTGGGCGATGTGGTGGGCAAGGCGGGCCGCGAATCGGTGGCGCGCGAATTACCGCTGATGCGCCAGCGCTACCGGCCAGATATGGTTGTGGTGAACGGCGAGAACGCGGCGCATGGCTTTGGCATCACCGAGGAAATTTTTGAGGGGCTCTTGGCCGCGGGCGCTGATGTAGTCACCCTTGGTAACCATGCTTTTGACCAGCGCGAGGCGCTGGTTTTCATCGAGCGCTGTCCCGCCCTGTTGCGCCCGGTGAATTGGCCAGCCGGCTGCCCCGGCCGGGGTGCTGCTCTTATCGGAACGGCTTCAGGAGGCCGCGTCCTCGTCATCAATGCCATGGGCCGGGTGATGATCGAGCCGGTGCTCGACGATCCCTTTCCGGCGGTCCAGCGCGAGCTCGACAGTTGCCCCATGGGCCGAGAATGCGATGCGGTGCTCATTGATTTCCACGCGGAAGCTTCTTCGGAAAAAATGGCCATGGGGCATTTCGCAGACGGCCGCGCCAGCCTGGTTGTCGGCACGCACACGCATACGCCGACGGCGGATCACATGATCCTGCCGGGCGGCACCGCCTATCTCAGCGATGCGGGCATGAGCGGCGACTATGATTCGATCATCGGCATGAACAAGGCCGAACCGCTCAACCGGTTCTTGCGCAAACTGCCCATCGACCGCTTCGAGCCCGCCCACGGCCCGGCAACGGTCTGCGGAGTGGCTGTCGAGACGGATGACCGGACAGGACTGGCTTTGGCGATAGCGCCCATCCGGGTGGGCGGGCGCCTGTCGGTGGCGGAAGTTCCGTTCTGGAGCTAGAGCCGCTTCTGAAGATATTCCGGCAGTTGGGCTGGCGTTTCCAGCTCCTGGTCCGCGGTGGCCGCCAACCGGTCCATTTGCACGAGCGACCGGGCAAACTCGAGCGTCGCAGTGTCCTCCTCGCCGGTGGCGAGAGCTTCCTGGCCAGCTTCAAGGCTCGTCTCAATCCGGCGGGACATTTCGGTGAGCGTGGCAATGGCCGCGAACATGCGGCCCGAAGGCACTTGATCGGCGAAGGAGCGCACCCGGCGCAGCGCTCCCGAGGCCGCCGTTCCGGCGAGGCCTTCCGCTGCAAAGGAAAATTCGTCCATCGTGCCGCCCCGCCTTGTCATATTTTTTACTCCCGCAAACTGACGCCCGGGAGCATGGCGCAACCGGGTTTAACGGGGGGTTAAGCGGCTTGTTTCCGGGATAGGCGCCCGCCTATAAGGCCGCATGGCCGGCCATTCGCAATTCAAGAACATCATGCACCGCAAGGGGAAGCAGGACAAAGTGCGGTCCAAGATTTTCTCCAAGCTGGGCCGGGAAATCACCGTCGCAGCCAGGGCCGGGCTGCCCGATCCAGATGCCAATTCGCGGCTGCGTCTCGCCATCCAGAATGCGCGCGCCGAAAACATGCCGAAGGACACCATCGAGCGGGCGATCAAAAAAGCGCTGGGCGGCGAGGCCGAGAACTACGAAGCGATCCGTTATGAAGGCTATGGCCCGGGTGGGGTCGCAGTGATCGCCGAGGCGCTGACCGACAACCGTAACCGCACGGCCCCGATGGTGCGTTCGCTGTTCCTCAAATATGGCGGCAATCTCGGCGAGACCGGATCGGTCTCCTTCATGTTCGCGCGCGCCGGTGAAATTTCTTACAAGCTTGAGAAGGGGTCCGCCGATACCATTCTCGAAGCGGCTATCGAGGCGGGCGCAGACGATGTTGTCTCCGATGCAGGCGGTCATGTCATAACCTGCGCCTTTGAGAGCACCGGAGAGGCGGCATCGGCTTTGGCCGCGAAACTGGGTGAGGCGGAAAGCGTCAAGATTGTGTGGAAACCCAAGATTCTGACGCCCATCGATCAGGAGAAGGCTGAAAGCCTGCTGAAACTGATCGAAGCGCTGGATGAGGACGACGATGTGCAGAACGTCTTCACCAATGCCGACATCGCCGATGATGTGATGGCAAAGCTCAACGCTGCCTGATCTGCTATCTTCCGGCCATGGTTCGAATCATCGGCATCGATCCGGGGTTGCGCAACACGGGCTGGGGCGTCATTGAGCGCGATGGCTCGCGTCTTTCCTATATCGCGGACGGCAGCGTCCACTCGGACGCCGACTCGCCGCTACCCGAGCGGCTCCTGCAAATTCATACCCAACTCCTTGCCGTGCTGCGGGAGTTCGGCCCGGGCGAAGCAGCAATCGAGGAAACCTTCGTCAACAAAGATGCCCGCGCCACACTTAAGCTCGGCCAGGCGCGGGGCGTGCTGATGCTGGCGCCGGCTATGCTCGGCATTCCAGTTGCCGAATATGCGCCGAATGTCATCAAGAAGTCGGTGGTTGGGGCGGGGCACGCGGAGAAGACTCAGGTTCAGCACATGGTGAAACTATTGCTGCCGCGTGCCCTGATGAGGACAGCGGACTCGACCGACGCATTGGCCATCGCCATCTGCCATGCGCATCATCGGAGTTTCCGGAATTTGTCTGTGGCAGCGGCCTGTTCTTGACTTGTTCACGGCATTGGCGTAAGTAATACCTAAGAGGTATTACATGCAGATTACGCGAAAAGGCCAAGTGACCATCCCCCTCGACATCCGCAGGCGAGCCGGTTTTATGCCTGGCACGAAGGTCGCGATGGTTATGGATGGCGACGTGGTCAAAATTGTAAAAATTAGCGATCCCAAGAACGATCCGTCCCGGCGTATGAGGGATTTTAAGAGCTGGCTGGCTCGTGTCCGGGGAACGGGCACATCCGGCCTTACGACCGACGAAATTATGGAGATGACCAGGGGCCGCCTCGATGACGACCCTGGTAGACTCTAATATCCTTCTGGATATCGTAACCTTGGATCCTGTCTGGCT
>JBGTNZ010000166.1:0-4181 GCA_041742805.1 Aestuariivirga sp. | reverse complement strand
ATAACCACCGTGATCGGCGCCGAGAACATAAATCAGTTCCTTGAAGCCGCGGCGTATCTTGTTGCGGCTGTAGGCAACATCCGAGGCGAAATAGGTATAGGAGCCGTCCGATTTAAGCAGCGGCCGGTCCATGTCGTCGCCGAAGGCGGTGGCGCGGAACAGTGTCTGCTCGCGGTCCTCCCAGTCCTCCGGAACCTCGCCTTTGGGCGGCGGCAGGCGGCCTTCATAGACATGGCCTTCAGCGCGCAGATCCCGCACCGTCTCGGCAACCTCGCCGTTTTCGTGGAGCGATTTTTCCGAGAAGAAAACGTCTTGCCTGATGTTGAGCGAAGCGAGATCGTCGCGGATTAGATCCATCATCATGGCGATGGCCCTCTCCCGCACGAGAGGCAGCCATTGCGCTTCCGGCTGATCGAGCAGGCTCCGCCCAAATTCCATGGCGAGGGCCGCACCCACCGGCTTCAAGTATTCGCCGGGATAGAGGCCCGCAGGAATCTCGCCAATCGTTTCGCCGAGCGCTTGGCGGTAGCGGAGATATGCTGAGCGTGAGACAGTGTCCACCTGGGCGCCGGCATCGTTGATGTAATATTCTCGCGTGACAGCGTAGCCGGCAACAGCGAGCAGCTCGGCGAGCGCATCGCCGAATACAGCGCCCCGGCAATGACCCACATGCAATGGTCCCGTCGGATTGGTGGAAACATATTCGACGTTGGCCTTGAGACCGCCGCCCATCTTGGAGCGGCCATAGGCCTCGCCTTGTTGCAACGCTGAATCGAGCACGCGCGGCCAGAAGCCGGGTTTAAGCCGGATGTTGATGAAACCTGGGCCGGCGATTTCGACCGATGCGATGTCGGCGTGGCTGCGGAGCTTCGCCGCGATCATTTCCGCAAGCTGGCGCGGCGGCTTGCCAAAGCTTTTGGTCAGAACCATCGCCGCGTTGCTGGCAATGTCGCCGTGCGCGGCATCACGTGGCGGCTCCACGGTGACGCGGCACAGGTCGAGAGGTTCGAGATCTGCCTCCTCGCTGAGGACTTTCAAATCAGCGTGCAAGATATCAAGAAAGTAGGAGAAGAGATTCATGGGAACGGATATTTCCTTATCTCTCCATCACCGGCCTTGAGCGGGTGATCCAGACTGGATGGCCGGGTCAAGCCCGGCCCTGGAGAGATGCTGGGCCCTATCGAAAAAGAGGATCGAGGTCAAACAGGCGTTTGTGCTGGTCGAGCGCGTAGCGGTCGGTCATGCCGGCGATGAAATCGCAGACTTGCCGGGCGAAGCGGCTGCGGTCGTCGGTGAATGAGTCCTCGCGCCAGTTTGGCGGCATCAGTTTGGGATCGCCGATATAGGCGTCGAAGAGATCGCGCACGACACGCTTGGCCCGCGCCATGATATCGCCGACGCGCGGATGCTGATACATGCGCTCCGCCAGGAAAGATTGCAGTACGCGGTTCTTCTCGCTCATCTGCGCGCTGAAGGACACAAGGCCATCCGTCAACCGGCGTACGTCCTGCGCGGATTTGGGCTGAAGTTTCTTTGCCCGCCGCTCGGTTTCGTGCAGCACATCGGCCACCATGGCGCCGAGCACGCGCCGGACTGTTTCATGGACAATGCGCGGCATGTCGATTTCGGGATAGAGTTTCAGAACCGCCGAGAGGGCTTCACCGGCCAGCGGCACGTCGCCCAAGTCGATGAGGTTGAAAAGCCCGGCGCGCAAGCCATCGTCGATGTCATGGGCGTTGTAGGCGATGTCGTCGGCAATGGCGGCAACCTGCGCTTCGGCGGAGGCAAATGAGGAGAGTTCGAGATCATGAGCCTCGGCATATTCGATGATGGCATCGGGAAGGCCGCGCTCGCGATAAGGGCCGAGCGCATGGCCCTCACGGTCGATTAGCGGACCATTGTGCTTCACCAAACCTTCGAGTGTTTCCCAAGTGAGGTTGAGACCGTCGAATTGAGCGTAGCGGCGCTCAAGCCGCGTCACGATGCGAAGCGATTGCGCGTTATGATCGAAGCCGCCATGGGGCTGCATCAGGGCATCGAGTTCCCGCTCGCCCGCATGGCCGAAGGGCGTGTGGCCGAGGTCATGGGCCAGCGCCAGCGCCTCCGCCAGATCCTCATCAAGCCCTAGGGCACGCGCAATGGAGCGGGCGATCTGAGCCACCTCGATTGAGTGCGTTAGTCTCGTCCGATAGTGATCGCCATCGTGGTAAACGAACACTTGCGTCTTGTGCTTGAGGCGGCGGAAGGCGGAGGAATGGATGATGCGGTCACGGTCGCGGGCAAAGGGGCTGCGCTGGGGGCTTTCGGGCTCGAGCACAAGGCGGCCGCGGCTCTCGGCCTCACGCGAACAATAGGCGGCGGTGTGACGGCGCATGAGACCGGATTCCATTGACAAGCACGGCGTTCCGCCCAACATACACGATCACCATGGTTGCAATAACCCTCACCAATCGCGCTGCCGCCCGCATCAAGGAAATCGTCGGCGCCGACCCCGCTAAACGCGCGCTGCGCGTCGCGGTGAATGGCGGCGGCTGCTCGGGGTTTCAGTACGAGTTCGATCTGGCGGAGGAGCCCAACGAGGACGATCTCGTACTCGAGCGCGACGGCGCCGTGGCGCTTATCGATTCGGTATCACAGGCGTATCTGGCGGGTTCCGAGATCGACTTTGTCGACGATCTCATCGGCCAGTCCTTCCGGGTGAAGAACCCCAACGCCACCTCCTCCTGCGGCTGCGGCACCAGCTTTTCGATCTGACTTGAATGGCGCTGGTCATGTCTTCATCATGGCCGACATGATCATCGCTACGTGGAACATCAATTCGATCAGGGCCCGCATTGACACGGCCGTTGCGTGGGTGAAGGAAGCGAACCCGGACGTCCTGTGCTTGCAGGAAATCAAATGCGAGACCGGGAGCTTTCCCGCCTCAGTCTTTGAGGATCTGGGTTACACCGTCACCGTTCATGGGCAGAAGTCGTATAATGGCGTCGCGCTGCTCTCCAAGATGAAGCCTGAGGATGTCCGCCGAGGCCTTCCCGGTGACGATAGCGAGTCCCCTGCCCGGTATATCGAAGCGCTTTTTCCCGCGGGGTCCGGCATGGTGCGGGTTGCTTCCATCTATCTGCCCAATGGCAATCCGGCCGGCACCGAGAAATATACGTACAAGCTTGAGTGGATGGAACGCCTCACCGCGCACGCGAGCGACCTGCTGCAACTCGAAGAACCTCTGGTGATGGCTGGCGACTACAATGTGATCCCGACTCCACTCGATGCGAAGTTTCCGGAAAATTGGGTGACCGATGCCCTGTTCCTGCCGGAGACGCGGGCGAGGTTCCGCACCATGTTAAATCTGGGGCTGACTGACGCCGTCCGCGCCTTCCTGCCCGAGAAACCCGGTATATACACCTTCTGGGATTATCAGGCGGGTGCCTGGCAGCGGAACAACGGGCTGCGCATCGATCACCTGCTGCTGTCACCGCAAGCGGCGGACCGGTTCAAGACCGCCCGCATCGATAGCCATGTGCGAGGCTGGGACAAGCCGTCGGACCATGTGCCCGTGATCATCGATCTTGCCTAAATGGAAAGCCCGCCGTGCAGGGTGCACGACGGGCGAGACAAAAACGACGCTACTTACTGCTTGCCGGCGGTCTTGGCGCCGAAAGCCTGGAAGCTCGCCTCGAAGGGCGTGTAAGCCTCCCGGGCGGGATTGAGGTCAAGGTCGCCCATCTTGCTCATTTGGCCGATGAAAGCATTGTAGGCGTCCTTGGCGTAGCCCTGCTGGACTTCGAGGGCGGTTTCGATGGACTTGGCGGAGGTAGCGCGCTCGACAGCGGCGGTGCTGGTTTCAAAGGACTTCCGCGAAAACTCGGCGGCGTCCTGGGCCATTGCCTGGAAACCCCTGGTGAGGGCGGTGGCCGAGGCGGCATAGGCCTGAAAACCGTCTTTACCGATGGACTGAAACTCTTCGAAAGACTTGATCATTTATGCGTCTCCAATGGGTCTGGTGTTGGGGTTTACGAACTCGATGCGCGGGATATATGCAGTGCACCATTTTTGTCAAGTTTATTTTGCATTGCAACATAACCAATTTGGGGTAAGTTAGATTCGTGAAGCTGTTTACGACTCCGTAACGGCGGCAAATGTTAAGTTAAGGCTGGGGCGGCCGGCACTGTTGGGAACGCCGG
>JBGTNZ010000165.1:0-4957 GCA_041742805.1 Aestuariivirga sp. | reverse complement strand
CCACGCGGCGCGGCGCGTCATGTCGCCGCCCTTCCGCAACAAGAAGCATCAGGACAGCCTGTGGGCGGGATTGCAGTCGGGCTCTCTCTCGGTGGTGGCCACGGATCATTGCGCCTTCACCACCAAACAGAAACGCACGGGCGTTAAGGACTTTACGATGATCCCCAATGGCACTGGCGGGCTTGAGGACCGCATGCCGGTTCTGTGGAGTGCGGGCGTCAACACAGGGCGTCTCACCAAGGAAGAGTTCGTCGCGGTAACCTCCGCCAACATCGCGCGCATCCTCAACATCTATCCCAGAAAGGGTACCGTAGCCGTGGGAAGCGACGCCGACATCGTTATCTGGGATCCGAAAGCCACGAAGAAGATCACGGCAAAGAACCAAGTGAGCCGCATCGACTACAATGTCTTCGAAGGCTACGATTGCAAGGGCGCGCCGAAGACAGTCATCTCACGCGGCCGCATCGCCTGGGAACAAGGCGACATGCGCGCCAAACCCGGCGACGGCGATTTCGTGGCGCGGCAACCCAATGCGCCCGTGCATCAGGCCAATGCGATCTGGAAGGGGATCAAGCAGCCGCAGGGTGTTAAGCGGGTTGAGGTGACACCTTAATTCTCGGTACAGCACCTAACGTGCCGCTTGACTCCGTAGTATATACTAATTATTATTAAGTATATACGGAGACTGCCATGACTTTTTACGTCAAAGACCCAGCAACCGACAAAGCAGTGCGGCGTTTAGCCAAGCTCAAGGGCAAGACGCTGACCGAGACGATACGCGAAGCGGTGGAAAAAGAATATCGCGATGCCAAGGCGATTCCGTCCCTGCGAGAGCGGATCAAACCCATTCAGGACCGGATTGCCGCCCGGCCAGCGACCGGCCTCGAAGCGGACAAGGCGTTTTACGATGATCTGAGTGGTCAATGATGGTTTTTGTGGACGCCTCCGCGCTGGTTGCAATGCTAACCCATGAAGAGGACGCCGGCGAGATCGCCGATAAGCTGGAAACATTCAGTGGTGCCTGGGTTTCACCCATCGTGATATTCGAGTCGGCACTCGCCGTCGCGCGCAAGCGGGTATCCGAAATGACTGAAGCTCAGCGGGATGTCACCGACTTTCTGGCTACAGCGAATATCGGGATTCTTGATTTGGGCGAGCGGGAAAGCGACCTTGCGCTGGAGGCCCACGCACGCTTCGGCAAAGGCCACCACCGGGCCTCTCTCAACATGGGCGATTGCTTTGCTTATGCCTGTGCAAAAATGCACCGCGTGCCGCTCTTGTGTAAAGGCGACGATTTCGTCCATACGGACATTCGCATCGCCTGAACCTGAGTTCCCATGACAGCGAAAACCAATCTGACCATCAACCCGCAACGGCTATGGGATTCCCTCATGGAGACCGCGCGTTTCGGCGCGACGCCGAAGGGCGGCATCAAGCGGTTGACCGTTTCTGACGAAGATAAAAAGGTGCGCGACTGGTTCAAGGCGCAATGCGAGGCGCTGGGCTGCAAGGTGCAGGTGGATAACTGTGGCAACATGTTTGCCACGCGGCCCGGAAAGCGCGGCGACCTTCAGCCCATCGCCATGGGCTCTCATCTCGATACGCAGCCAACCGGCGGCAAATTCGATGGCGTGCTGGGTATCTTGGGGGCGCTCGAAGCCCTGCGGACGCTGATCGATATGGGCTACGAGACCAACGCGCCCCTCATGGTTGTCAACTGGACCAATGAGGAGGGTGCGCGCTTCGCCCCCGCCATGCTGTGCTCGGGAGTCTATGCTGGTGTGTTCACGCCGGAGTTCGCCTATTCGCGCGAGGATCGCGAAGGCATCAAGTTCGGCGATGAGCTGAAACGCATCGGCTACCTGGGTTTGGAGCCCGTCGACGCGCGGCGGTTTCAGGCGATGTTCGAATTGCACATCGAGCAGGGGCCGATCCTCGAAGCGGAAGCGGCGATGGTTGGCGTCGTCACGGGCGTTCAAGGCATGCGCTGGTATGAAGTGACAGTACGCGGTCAGGAATCCCATACGGGCGCCACGCCCATGGGCCTCCGCAAGAATGCCCTGCTCGGCGCCGCGCGCATGATCGAGGCGATCCATCAGGTGGGGATGAGCCATCTGCCCGGTGTCGCGTCGGTGGGCCTCATCGAGAACCGGCCCAACAGCCGCAATGTGGTGCCGGGCGAAGTGTTCTTCACCGTCGATCTACGCCATCCCGACGAAAGCGTGCTCGACCGGATGGAGGAAAGATACAAAGCGGCATTGCCGAAGATCGCCGCGGACCTTGGCCTCGAACTGGACGAAAAGCGCATCTGGAAATCGCCCGCCGTCGCCTTCGCGCCCGAACTCATCGAATGCGTGCGGAAGGGCGCCGCACAGGCGGGATTCACCACGCGCGAAATGGCCTCGGGTGCCGGCCACGACGCCGCCTATATCGCGCGCGTGGCCCCCACCACGATGATTTTCGTTCCCTGCCTTGGCGGCATCTCGCACAACGAAGCGGAATCGACAACGCTTGAGGAATGCGGCGCAGGCTCACAAGTGCTGCTCAACGCGGTTCTCGAATACGACCGGAAATTCTCATGAGAAACGACATGGGGGCCCGCGCGCGCGAAATCGCGCTGGCAATCACCGCATGGCCATCGGTCACGGGTTCCGCCGAGGAAGCCGTGTTCGCGGATAAGCTAGCTGATTTTCTCGCGGGCTTCGGCTTCGATGAGGTGTGGACGGAAGCCATTCCCAGCGACCCCGCCGGGCGCAGCAATGTCTTTGCGCTGAAGCGCGGCAAGAGCCCCTCCACGGTTGTGCTCACCGGCCATTTCGATGTGGTGCCCGTCGAAGACTATGGCGCCTTGAAACCTCTCGCCTTTGAAGCGGAGACATTGTTGCCGGAACTCATCGCGCGGTTAAAGCGCAGCGATGAAAATCCCCTGGCTCTCGCCGATCTGGAGAGCGGCGACTTCCTGCCCGGCCGTGGCCTCCTCGACATGAAGGCAGGCCTTGCCGCAGGTCTCGCGGCGATGGAAAGCTATCGTGGCGATGGCACGCTGCTGTTCATTGGCGTTGCCGACGAGGAAGAGCGCTCGGCAGGCGCGCGCGCGGCTGTTCCGCATATTGCCAAGATAGCGGCGGAACTTGAACTCGAGATCGACCTCATCATCAACCTCGACGCCATATCGGACCAGGGCGATGGTTCGAGTGGCCGTGTGGTGGCGCTGGGGTCCGCCGGAAAGCAATTGCTGACCGCGTTCGTCATAGGGAAGGAGGCCCATGCCTGTTATCCAAGGGACGGGGCCAACGCCGCCTATCTGGCGGCGGAACTGTTGATCGAGCTTGAACTGGCGCCGGAACTGGCGGAGAGGAGCGGTGAGGAGATCGCCGCGCCACCTACTGCGCTCGCCGCGAAGGATTTGAAGTCGGGCTATAACGTCACCACCCCCGCGCAAGCCTGGGTTTACTGGAACACGCTGCAGCATCGGCGTTCCGCCCGGGAGGTTTTCGATATCAGCATGATGCTGGCCCGCCGCGCCATGGCGCGCGCCGCTCAAAAGGTGAAACGCGAAATCCCGGTCATCGCGTACGCCGAGCTGGCAGCAAAGGTTCCAAAGCCTGTTCTTGAGTCCAAGGCCGCGGAGCTGGCCGGTCTTTCCCATCTCGATCTGCCGGAAAGGGCGAAACTGATGACGGCGTTTGTCTGGGAAAAGTCCGGGCTATCCGGCCCCGCCGTCATCATGGGGTTTGGCTCGATACCCTATCCTGCGGTAGCATTGACTAACAAGGCACTTGAAGAAGCCGTGATGGCGGCGGCGAAGCCGCACGGGCTTTCACCGGTGCGCTATTTTCCCGGCATCTCCGATATGAGCTTCCTCGGAGAAGCCGCGGGCGATCTTGCGGCGGCGGGCACCAACACGCCCATCTGGGGAACAAGCTTTGTCATGCCGGAACTCGCGGGATATCCTTGCATCAACATCGGCCCATGGGGGCGGGACTATCACCATTGGCTGGAGCGGCTCCATGCGCCCTATGCATTCGAGACCCTGCCCCGCGTATTGCTTTCCGTAATCGAAGCGGTGTTCAAGAGAAACCAGAAGGAGACTACATGACCATCAAACGGATTGGCGCGGGCAAGCGCATGAGCGAAGCCGTCATTCACGGCGGCAAGGTTTATCTCTCAGGCTTCGTCGCCGAGAAGGCGGCGGGCAAATCGGTGAAAGAGCAAACCGCCGATATTCTCGAACAGATCGATGCAACGCTCAAGCAAGCGGGCAGCGACAAGACCAAGGTTCTCAAAGCCAGTATCTGGCTCACGGATATCAAGACGTGGGCTGAGATGAACGAGGCGTGGGATGCGTGGGTGGTCGCTGGGCAAGCGCCGGCGCGCGCAACCGTCGAAGCGAAGCTCGCGGCGCCGGAGTTCGATGTCGAAATCATGGTGGAGGCCGTGATTTCCTAATCCCCTTCCCCCCTCGCGGGGAAAGGTGGCGCGTAGCGCCGGATGAGGGGGCTGCTTCAGCGAGTCAGGTGCCGAACGACTAGACTCGTTGAACCAGCCCCCTCATCCGTCTCGCGCCTGCGGCGCGATCCACCTTCCCTCGCAAGGGGGGAAGGGAGGTTACCCAAGGTCGTCGTGCCGATTAAGCCTCAAGCCGCGCGCAGCCGTTCGATCTCGCTCATGACGCTCAGCATCTCCGCGGCGATAATGCCGATCTTGCCACCGGCGTCGAAGGCTTCGCCGGTTCTTGCCGCGTGCTCAAGGTCGTGGCAGGCGGCGGTGGCGCGTCTGGCGCCGATATTGGCGCACATGGATTTGAGGGCATGGGCGGCGTCGGCAAGTGCCGCAAGGTCGCGGGCGTGCCGCAGGCCCTCGACCTTGTCGACGGCCTGCGGCACCCGGCTGGCAAAGAGATCGAGAACGCGGCGGAACAGCGCGCCGTTGCCGCCAATGGCGCGAAGCTCATTTA
>JBGTNZ010000164.1:0-6418 GCA_041742805.1 Aestuariivirga sp. | reverse complement strand
CGGCTGTTGGCGAGCTTCTCGATCCGGGCCAGACTTTGGTCGCTCTTGTCGGAGGTATCGTAAAGATTGATGACAAGCCCGATCTCGCGGGCGAGCGAGCGCGCCAGCACCTTCGTCACATTGTCCCAGTGCCGGTCGAGGATAATGCCGGTCATGATCGATTGCAGCAGCACCATGGGCGCCACCAGGATGATGAGCGCCCGCTGATAGAGGCCAGACGGCAGATGCCGCTCCAGAAACCGGTTGAAGCGGAAATAATAACTGTTGGGGTCGCGCATGGCTGGCCTCAATCGGAATGCAGGACATAGCCCGCCCCCCGCACCGTCTGCAGGAACACCGGTGTCGAAGGATCGGCCTCGATTTTCTGCCGCAGCCGGTTGATCTGCACATCGACGCTGCGGGCACTTTCTTCCGAGCCCGGCTGGGCCAGTTCGCCCCGAGAAACCGGAGTTCCCGCCCGCTGCGTCAGGATGCGCAGGAATTCCTTTTCCCGCGAGGTGAGCCTCACCAACTCGCTGCCCTTGCGCAGTTCGCCCCGCGCGACATGAAAGTTAAAATTCCCGAAGCGAATATCGTCCCGCGCCTTGCGTTCCGGCGGCACGCGCTTCAGCAGATTATGAATCCGCAACAAAAGTTCGCGGGGCTCAAACGGCTTGCTCAGATAATCGTCGCTGCCCGTTGCCAGGCCCGCAATGCGGTCCGGCGTTTCGGCGAGCGCTGAGAGCATCAGCACCGGCACATGATCATTGTCGCCGCGGAGCGATGTGGTCAGCTGCAACCCATTCTCGCCCGGCATCATGATATCGAGCACGATGAGATCGAACACGATGCCGCGCCTCCGTTCGCGCGCTTCCTTGGCCGAGCCCGCCACCGTCACCAGAAAGCCGTGCTCCGCCAGATAGGATTGCAGCAATTGGCGGATGCGCCGGTCGTCATCGACGATCAGGATATGCGGTTTCTCACCCACGCTCTTAACACTCTCCAATGATGCTCGCCCTGTCGATCCAGTCCCGCACGCTCTCGCGATTCTCCGGGCTCACCAGATGATAGAGAATTGTGCGGTAATGATGATGGGCTTGGCTGTCCGATTGCATCAGCGCCCGGCGGATGCGCGCGATCTGCGGCGCCATCAGCCGCTGGCGCAATTCCTCGCCTGCCTCCGTCAGGAAGAGCAGCCGCTGGCGCCGGTCATTTTCCCCTTCCTTCTGGTACACATAGCCCTTGTCGATGAGCTCCTTCAGCACCCGCCCGAGGCTCTGCTTGGTGATCCGCAGAATGTCCAGCAGCTGCGCCACCGTCAGACCCGGATCGCGGCCCACGAAATGCACCACGCGGTGGTGCGCCCGCCCAAAGCCGAATTCCTTCAGGATTTCATCGGGGTCCGACACAAAGTCGCGGTAGGCAAAGAACAGCAATTCGATCAGAGCTAAAGTATCGTGCTCTTTCGAATCCTTCGCCGATATTACGTCAGTCATATTGACATATTTTTCCGCATTCGATACTTTCGGCATGTCCAACACCGAATACAGGAGGCCCGCCGTGGCAGCAATCGTTCCATTCGACCAGCGCGACGGCGTCATCTGGTTCAACGGTGAATTTGTCGAGTGGAAAGACGCCAAGGTCCATGTCCTGACCCACGCATTACACTACGCTTCTGCAGTGTTCGAAGGCGAGCGCGCCTATGGCGGCGAAATCTTCAAATTGACCGAGCACACGGAACGCCTCTTCGCCTCGGCCGAAATGCTCGACATGAAAATCCCTTACACCGTGGCCGAGATTGACAAGGCCAGCCGCGACACCTTGGCCCGTCAGGGTTTCACCGATGCCTATGTGCGCCCTATCGCCTGGCGGGGCTCGGAGATGATGGGCGTGGCGGCACAGGCCTCGCGCATCAATGTCGCCATCGCCATCTGGCAATGGCCCGCCTACTTCGATCCTAACGCTCTGGACAAAGGCATCCGCCTTGACATCGCCAAATGGCGCAGGCCCAACCCCATCACCATCCCTTGCAAGGCCAAAGCCACCGGCCTCTACATGATCTGCACACTTTCGAAGCATGAAGCCGAACGCAAAGGTTACGCCGACGCCATGATGCTCGATTGGCGGGGCCAGGTCGCCGAATGCACTGGCGCCAACATCTTCTTCGTGAAGGGGGGCGAACTCCACACGCCCACCCCCGACGCCTTCCTTGATGGCATCACCAGGCGGACCGTGATCGATCTTGCCCGCAGGCGCCAAATCAAGGTTCACGAGCGCGCCATCATGCCGGAGGAGCTCAACGGTTTCGAAAGCTGCTTCATCGTCGGCACCGCCGCCGAAGTAACCCCCGTCGGCGAAATCGGCCCCCACAATTTCGCGGTGACCGATGTCGTAAAAATTCTTCGTTCCGATTATTTGGCTGAAGTCCAGCCAAAGAAAAAAGCGGCATAACCCCTCGCGCTACGAGTGTTGCGGGTTTCCAAACTCTGGTCTAACGTTTGCGCCAAGTCGGCCTTAGACCGCGAAGGAGGATATCCACCATGTGCAATGCTTGCATCTTCGAAAATGTGAAAAGCTCAATGTTGTCCCGCCGTTCGATGTTTCGAACATCAGCTGCGGCAGGGTTGGCCGCGGTGACCGCGGGTCTTACCAGTGCGCGAACGTCACTCGCCCAAACTTCCGGGAAAGTCGTGGACCTGACCCATGTTCTTGACGGCAACTTTCCGACCTTTGACGGCAAACCCGGAATAGAAATGGAGAAGATCCTGGATATCGCCAAGGACGGCTACAACATTTACAAGCTGACGATCATCGAACATACCGGCACCCATATCGACGCTCCCCTGCATTTCACCGCCGATGGCACATCGGTCGCCGACCTTGAGCCCTCAAACCTCGTCTGCCCGCTCTGCATCATCGACATCAAGGCCAAGGCGAAAGACGATAGCAATGCCATGGTCATGAAATCCGACTTGGAGGCCTGGGTCTCCGCCAATGGCGACATACCAAAGGGAGCCTGTGTAGCCATGAATTCGGGCTGGGCTTCAAAAGTCGACAAATCGGAATACAGAACCACACCCGATGGCGCTTTCGCATTCCCCGGCTTCTCCAAGGAAGCAACCGACATGCTCGCGGAAATTGGAGCGGCGTCAATCGGTGTCGATACCCTCTCGCTTGATCCTGGAAATTCAAAGGATTTTGCTGTGCACAAATCCTGGCTGCCATCGGGTCACTATGGCATTGAGAACCTGGCCAACCTTGACGGCCTGCCCGCCAAAGGCGCCACCATTTTTGTCGGCGCGCCAAAACACAAGGGCGGCACAGGTGGCCCTGCCCGTGTAATGGCTATGATGTGAACAAACACGCTCCGGCTAAAGCCTAACGCCGCGCGCAGCCAGAACGCCAAGAAACGCCGCGAGCGTCTCAGGCGCCACTTCCTTCACTGTCCCGCTGGGCAAACCCTCCAGCTGGAAAGGTCCATACTGCACCCGGATCAGCCGGTTCACCACGCAACCGAAATGCTCCATCAGCTTGCGGATTTCGCGGTTCTTGCCTTCCGTGAGCAGCACCCGGTACCAGGTGTTGCTGCGCCCGCCCGTCCCATATTCCTCGACGAACTCGGCCCCTCGATAGCTGATGCCATCGATGATAACGCCACCCCCCAACGCTTCTATATCAGCGGGCTTGAGCCGTCCGCGCACCCTGACCCGATAAACCCGCGCCAGCGCGGTATCCGGGCTCATCATCGCCTGCGCCAGCGGACCGTCCGATGACAGCAGCAGCAGACCCTCGCTGTTCACATCAAGCCGCCCAACATTCATCACGCGAGGCATCGTCGCAGGCCACTTCGGCGGATTGAGCGCCGGCAGATCGAAGATCGTCTTCCGTCCCTTGTGGTCGCGGTTGGTCACCAGCACATCAAGCGGCTTGTTCAGCAGGAACAGGCGCGGCAGGGGTTTGCTGGAAGGCGCCACCACCCTGCCATCGAGTGTCACCGCATCGCCTTCTTCCACCGGAATCGTCGCTTGCGCGACTGTCCCGTTGATTTTGACACGGCCCTCGGCCACCAGCCGCTCCGCCTCGCGGCGGCTGCCGATGCCGGCCTTTTGCAGATAGACATTAAGCCGCATGCAGTCCCGTTAGCCGCCCGTGACCGGCGGGAAGAAGGCAACCTCCCTCGCGCCCAACAACGATGCATCGAGCTGCACATGGGCCTTGTCGACAGCGGCGCGTAACGTGCGGCGGTCGGCAAACGCCGCGGCGCAGCCTTCGTCCCGCTGGATGAGGAAATCGATCAGCTCACTGACTGTTGTAATTTCGCGCGGAAGCTCTATCCTGTCCTCCGCCCGGCCGACGATCTGGCGCACCCGCGCGAAATACAAAATCTTCACTCAGTCCACCACATGCCGGAATCCGGCGCGGAAATAATCATAACCTGTGTAAAGCGTCAGTCCCGCCGCGATCCACAGGAGGCCGATGCCGAATTCGGTCACATAGGGCAACAGCCGGTCCCCCGCCGGCCCCGCGATCAGAAAGCCGATGGCCAGAAACTGCGCCGTGGTTTTCCACTTGGCGATCCTGGTGACCGGAACCGACACCTGCAACTCGCCTAAATATTCGCGAAGCCCCGACACCAAAACCTCGCGCGACAGGATGATGATCGCCGCCCAGATGTGGCCGCCGAACAATATGCCGTCGGCCGAGAGCACCAGCAGCACCACCGCCACCAGCACCTTGTCCGCGATAGGATCAAGCATGCGCCCCAGCGAGGATTGCTGTTGCCACTTGCGGGCGAGATACCCGTCAAGAAAATCGGTGATCGCCGCAGCAGAATAGATGCCAAGGGCCATCCAGCGCGCGCTATTGCCGCCATACATCAGAAGGCCGGCCACCAGCGGCACGGCCACGATTCGCCCATAGGTGAGGATATTGGGCAGGTTCCAGATTTTCGAAGAACCCGCCACTTTCCCTGCCTCGGCCCGGCTTGCGATCTCGCTCATTGTGCGCCTTCATGGAAGTGATCGTAGATGGCTTGCGCCAAGGCACGGCTCACACCTTCAACCGCCGACAAATCAGCCACCCTTGCTTGGCCTATGGCTTTCGCCGATCCGAAGGCCTGGAGCAAGGCCTTCTTGCGCCGGGGCCCTATGCCCGCGATCTCGTCAAGTGGATTGGCGCCCAGCGCTTTGGACCGTTTCGCGCGGTGCGTGCCGATGGCAAAGCGATGCGCCTCATCGCGCAATCGCTGAATATAATAGAGCACCGGATCGCGCGCTTCGAGCATGAACGAGGGCTTGCCTGGCACGTAAAAATGCTCGCGCCCCGCATCCCGGTCCGGTCCCTTGGCTACCCCCGCCACCGGCAGATTGAACAGTCCCAACTCATCCAGAACCCCTTTGGCGGCGGAAAGCTGCCCCTGTCCGCCATCGATCAGCACCAGGTCCGGCCAGGCTTGCTCGCCATTTTCCGGCGCCTCGCCGCGCATGCCCTCTTCTTTCAAAAGCCGGGCAAAGCGACGCGTCAGCACCTCGCGCATCATGGCGAAATCGTCCGAGGTGACATCCGCCGCGCGAATATTGAACTTGCGGTATTGCGATTTCATCAACCCGTCTGGCCCCGCCACGATCATCGCTCCGACAGGATTGGTGCCCTGTATATGAGAGTTGTCGAAAACTTCGATTCGCTTCGGCGTTTCCGCCAAGCCGAACACGCGCCCTACCCCTTCCAGCAATTTCGCCTGCGACGAAGACTCCGCCATTTTCCGCCCCATCGCTTCGCGCGCATTGGTGACAGCGTGCTTCACGAGCAGCTTACGTTCACCCCGCTGCGGAACCGCCACATCGATCCGCCTGTCCGCGAGGCTGGACAGCGCCTCTTCCAGCAATTCCCGCTCCTCGATGTCATGCGACAGCAGCACACATTTCGGCAGCGGCTTGCCGTCATAGAACTGGGCCAGGAACGAGGCGAGGATTTCACTCGGTGCAAAGGATTTGTCGGCTCGCGGAAAATACGCGCGGTTTCCCCAGTTCTGGCCGGAGCGGAAGAAGAACACCTGGATGCAGGTGTGCCCGCCCTCCTGCGCCAGCCCGAACACGTCCGCCTCCTCCACGCTCTGCGGGTTGATGCCCTGCTGCGCCGTCACAAAACTCATTGCCTGAATGCGGTCGCGAATGCGCGCCGCCTGCTCGAAATCGAGATTGTCCGAAGCCGCTTCCATGAAGCGGGCCAGCTCCGCCTTCACCGCCTGGCTCTTGCCGGTCAGAAAGGCTTCCGCCTCCCGCACCAGCTCATCATAGGCCGGAAGATCGATATAGTTGACGCAAGGCGCCGAGCATCGCTTGATCTGATACAACAGGCAGGGCCGCGTCCGATTGGCATAAACGCTATCGTTGCAAGACCTTAAAAGAAATGCCTTCTGCAACGTATTAATTGCCCGGTT
>JBGTNZ010000163.1:0-6356 GCA_041742805.1 Aestuariivirga sp. | reverse complement strand
TCCAGCTTGCGGCGGTAAACAAGGTGCGCTTCGGCCGCCTGCCGGAGGAGGGGACGAACAACGACAACTTCCGCATCAAGCGCTATCTTGCGAAGATAACAATCAATCCGGCAATCTGTTTCGGTGTCGACTCCTATTGCGGTTCGATCACACCCGGCAAGCTCGCCGACCTGGTGTTTTGGCGGCCGAAGTTTTTCATCGCCAAACCGGAGGTAACGGTAAAGGGCGGCTTCATATCTCATGCAGTAATGGGCGATCCTGCAGGCTCGCTGATGACGGGCCAGCCCCTCAAGTACCGTCCGCAATATGGCTCCCTTGGCGCCAATCCGGCGCGCTTGAGTTACTCGTTCGTGACACAAGCCGCGATCAACGCTGGTCTCGAAGGCCGCCTGCGCTCGCACCAGACGCTGGTTCCAGTGAAGCGCACGCGCACGATTTCCAAGCGCGATCTCGTGCACAACTCGACAATGCCGAACATCGAGATCGATCCGGAGACTTACAATGTCTATATCGATGGCTCGCGGATCACCGTGAAACCGGCCAAGACTCTACCGCTTACCCAGCTTTTCTTTTTCCGCTGAGATCAGAATGAGCGATTCAACCGGTGCTATTGTGATCACCCGTCTGGTGAAACGGGGGGAGAGCGGCAGTTCTCAGCATCAACCGGCTGACAGCCTGGTGCTCGATTCCGATCAACGGACAAGCCCCCATTTTTCGGCCCGCACCGAAAAGGGCCGGAAGCTTCACATCTCGCTCGACCGCGGCATCGAGCTCGACGATCAAGATGTCTTGTTGGCCGATGACGGTACCGCCATTTCGGTGGTAGCGGCGGCGGAGGACTTGCTTGCCGTGCGGCCAGGCGAGAAAGCGCTCGATTGGGCGGCGATCTGTTACCAGCTTGGTAATCTCCACCGGCCACTGCGGGTGGCAGGCGATGAGATACTCACCCCCCGGGATGCCCAAGCTGAGATGTTCCTCAATCGGCTCGGCGCGGACTTCTCGCGTGCGCGCCGGCCATTTATTGGCCGCAAATTAGGCGCTGTGGCGAGCCATCATCACCATGACCATCACGGCGCCCATGACCATGACGATCACCATCACTGATCGAAAAGCGCAGCCTCTGCCGCTGAAGCTCCGATCGAATTCGGCGCCGCTGGACCGGCTGTTGACGGTTTGTCAGATTGTCAATTCGTCATTTCCGACGGGCGCCTTTTCCCACTCCTACGGAATGGAAACGCTGATCGCATCCGGGAGTGTCACTGATGCCGATGGGGTTGAAATTATTTGCAGACAGTGGTTGCGTTACAACCTCTGCACCTCCGACGGGGTCGCCGCCGTGCATTCCTATCGCGCCGCGCTTCGCCAGGACATGAACCGCATCGCTGAAATCGACCAATGGATCGGCGCAATGCGCCTGACCCGCGAGACGCGCAGCGCTTCGCTGCTAACCGGTCGCGCTTTCCTCGCTGCAGCCGCCATCGCCATCGATGCACCGCTCATTGTGAGTTTGCAGAAATTTGTTGAAAGCACGCCGGAAGGCGGCCAGCACTGTGTCGTGTTCGGCGCTGTGATGGCGCTGGCCGGCATTGAGGAGGATGAGGCGGTGGCGATGCTCATGCAGAGTTCCTTCACGTCTCTCGTCGGCGTAGCCGCCCGGCTTGTTCCGTTGGGTCAGGGGCAGGTTCAGGAGATACTCACCCGCGCCCGCGAGCTCATCACCGATTGCGCGCGACTTGCTCAAAGCCGCGGCCTTGAGCAGATGAGCGCGGCGGCCACCCGTCTGGAAGTTGCATCGATGCAACATGAACGCCAACAGTCAAGGTTATGCATGTCATGAGACGCCCCATTCGCATCGGCATCGGCGGCCCCGTCGGCTCGGGCAAGACTCACACTCTGGTGGCGCTGCTCCGCGAGTTGGGCAAACGCCATTCAGTGGCCGCGATCACCAACGACATCTTCACCAGTGAAGATGCGGAATTCGTCACCCGCAGTGGAGTGATAGCGCCTGAGCGCGTAGTCGGCGTCGAGACCGGCGGCTGCCCGCATACCGCCATCCGCGAGGACGTGTCGATGAACGAGGCGGCGGTGCAAGGCCTCATGAAGCGGTTTCCCGATCTCGACCTAATCTTCATCGAAAGCGGCGGTGACAATCTCGCGGCTACCTTTAGCCCGGAGCTCGTCGACACCTATATCTACGTCATTGACGTCGCGGAGGGTGAAAAAATCCCGCGCAAAGGTGGCCCCGGCATCACCAAATCTCCGCTTCTTCTTATCAACAAAAAGGACTTGGCACCCTATGTTGGCGCAGACTTGAGCGTGATGGAGCGCGACGCGACGAAGCAGCGGGGCGAACGGCCATTTTTCTTCACCAACATGCGGGAGGGCAATGACATTCTTATGGTGACACACTGGATTGAAGAGGATGTGCTGTTCCTCGCGCCGCAAGCGGAAGCGTGGGGAAAACATGCTTGATGTCCGCGTGCCCGATCCACAATGGATCGTCGGCAAGTATGCGCTACTGAACATCCACGCGAAACTGCGCAATCGCCGTACCGAGATCGACCCGCACAGTTGGCGTATCCCCTTTCAATGGCAGGGTACCCACTACCAGGACCACGACGACCAGCCCTTTCTATTGGTCATCAACAGCGGCGGCGGCTTCGTCGAGGGGGATAGTTCGGAGTTGAACGGAACGCTGGATCCGGGAACTCGCGCACTTGTGACGACGACGGCGGCGAGCAAATATTATAAGTGCCTCACGGGCGGGCGCTGCACTGAAGTTGTGAACTTTAATGTGGGTGCCGGCGCCTTGCTCGAATACATGCCTGACGAGGCCATTCCGTTCGCGCGGAGCCGGGTAAAGCGGCGGACCACCATTTCGCTTGCGGCAAGCTCTCGTCTTTTCGCCACCGACATGATTTCCGCCGGTCGCATCCACTACGGCGCGGGCGAAGAATTCATGTTCTCGGAAATGCAGTCGGAGTTCAACGTCCTGATCGACGGCAAGTTGACGATCTCCGACCGGTTGTACTTGACAAGCCTCGAAGAGGTGGACGAACTCAAGGCCATGTGGGGCGGAGCGCGACACATGGCGACAGTGTTCTGTCATGGAGCGGAGTGGCCCGCGGGCATCGAAGGATTGATGGAAGCGCAGGGCCCGCCCGCAGGCATCGCCATCGGTTGCTCCCGCATCGGCGGCATCATCGTCGCGCGAATCCTCACTCGGGAAATTTGGCAGGCGCAGGAAGCGGTGTTCTCCCTCTGGAGGATCGTCCGGCCTCTGATCGCCGGAAAGGCTGCGCGGCCAATCCGCAAGTGCTGAGCATTCGCGATTAAAGCGTCGGACCTTCAAATAGAATCATCGATTCACTCGCCTTCTCCCGTGCCGCAAGGCATGGGAGAAGGTGCCCGAAGGGCGGATGAGGGCCTGCCGAAGCGAGGAAACAATCGATTTTTATGCGCGCTTCAAGAGGCCCTCATCCGGCCTTCGGCCACCTTCTCCCATCCCGGATAAATCCGGGAGGGGAGAAGGCGCATATGGCGCGAGCTCACTTGAACGCCCGATGCTCTAAATAGCGAGATACTTCTTCGCCACCTTCGGATCTTTCAGCGCCGCAGGCTCGATCTCCGCGATGATAGCGCCTTTGTCCATTACCAGGCAGCGATCCGCCGTCGCCTCGATCAATTCGAGGTGCTGCTCGACGATGATGACGGTGAGTTGCTCCTCCGTGCTCAAGCGCCGGATGATGCGCCCAATATCCTGGATAATGTTGGGCTGGATGCCCTCGGAGGGTTCATCAAGCAGAATGAGCTTCGGCGCGCCTATAAGAACGCGGCCGAGAGCAAGCTGCTGCTGTTCTCCGCCGCTCATCGTGCCGGCCTTTTGTGCAAGGCGTTCCTTCAGCCGAGGGAAGAACCGGAACACGCGGGCGAAATTCTGTGCTGTCAGACCAGCGGATGCTCCAATCGTCTCCCCAGTGGCCAAATTCTCTTCCACCGTCATCTTGCCGAAAATGCCTCGGCCCTGCGGCACGTAGCCGATGCCAGCGCGCGCGCGCCGCGCCGCGGTCAAGGATGTAACGGTCGCGCCATTGAATTGAATGTCACCTGACATCACGGGCAACAGGCCGATTAGCGTCTTCATTAGCGTTGTCTTGCCGACGCCGTTGCGCCCGATGACGGCGAGCACTTCGCCGCGTGTCACGCCGAATGTAATGCCGTTCAGGATACGCGTGCGGCCGTAGCCGGATGTAAGATTTGAGACCTGGAGCAGCATGGGCGAAGCTACCGTTTGCCTAGATAGATCTGATGGACGGCGTCATTCGCTTCAATCTCCTGGAAGCTGCCTTGCGCGAAGAGCCCACCAAGATGGAACACGCTGGTTCTGGCGTTCAGGCCGCGCACGAATTCCATGTCATGCTCGATGAGCACCACGGTCACGCCATCTCGGTTGAGGCCGCGGACAATGTCCGCTGTTTTCTGGCCTTCCTCGGGCGACATTCCAGCCACGGGCTCGTCGAGCAAGAGCACCTTGGGCCGGGCCGCCACCGCCATGGCGATGGAAAGCCACTGCTGCTCGCCATGGGACATATTACGAACGAGTTTTTCTTCCGTATCTTCGAGCTTGATCTGCATCAGCAGCCGCGAGACTTCCGCTGAAATCCGTGCCTGCGGCACATGCCGGCGGAGCGGAATGAACATATTCTGATAAACCGTGAGATCAGGGAAGACACGGATATTTTGATATTTGATGGACAGACCCAGCCGGGCTCGAGCAAAGGGTGGCGCCGATGTGATGTTCTCCCCACGCAGGATAATTTCTCCGGAGGTGGGCTTCTCGATACCCATGAGAAGACGGAAAAGCGTACTCTTGCCAGCGCCGTTCGGGCCGACGATGCAGTGAACCTCGCCCTTCGCCACGCTGAAATCGAGCCGGTCCAGGGCTTTTACGCCTCCGAAGTAGCGGCTTAATTTGCGCACCTGAAGGATGTTTTCGCCGCTTAAATCATGCTGGTCAGTGGGCACTGCGCGTTTCCCCGGCCTTGTCGAGAGGGGCGGGTTCCCCTTGCAGGCGCTTTACCCATCTCTCGATGAGCTTCCCAAGAGAATAGAAAAAGCCCTCCGGTGTTATGAGCATCGATACGATCAGTACGCCACCGAGCACCAACATGGAATATTCACCGTATTGTGTGAGCCACAACGACAGCCAGTTGAGAAAGAGCGCGCCGAGCAATGCTGCTCCTAAATCCTTACGGCCGCCAACGGCGACCCAGATGACGACGAGAATATTGGGGACGACGCTGAAACCATCCGGGTGAATGAATGTACCCCATGCCGTGTAAAGCGTGCCTGAGAGGCCGGCGAGCCCGGCGCTGATCGCAAAGGCGCAGAGTTGCACGAGACGCACATCGTAACCGAAAGTTTCCGTCCGCTCGGGATCCTCGCGCACGCCGAGAAACACGTAGCCCCAGCTGGAGTTCACGAGCCAGCGCAATGCCAGGAACACCGCAATGACGATCGAGAGCACCAGGTAGTAAAAGCCGACGCTGCGGCCATCGAATTCCTGCACCGCATCGCCGAAACCAAAGATGAGGCTCGGCAGAAGCGGATCGCTGGGAGCTGCTGGGCGCAAGCCGTTCATGCCGCCAAGCGCTGCCGCTCCAATTGTATAGAAAGGATCGGCGGTCTGGCGCATGAACAGGCCGAAGAGCAGCGATACCACCAGCATAAGAATTGCCACCGTCACGCCGCGGATGCGGCTGTAGAACATAATGAGGCCGAGCAAGGCAGCCACGAAAACGGGCACAAGGATTCCACCCAGGAGCGCCACATGGGTATTGCCGTGCGAGGCGATCAAATTCATGGCGATAATGCCATAAGCATATCCGCCAATGCAGAAGAAGGCGGATTGCCCAAGACTCAAAATGCCGCAATAGCCCCAGATCAGGCAGAGACTTAAGCCCAGAAGGCCGGAGATTAGGAAGTTGCTGTAGGAGATGAGCTGGTAGCGCGAAACCACTTCAGGCATGAAATAAAGAAAGATCATGAGACCGAGCAGCGGACCCCAAAACCATGGGCCCCGTCCAAGCGTCTGCGGTCCGTCCAAGCGGCTTGTAAGCCTGTAAAGATTATCGACATTCAGCGAAAGCGGCATCTATCCGGTCTTTCGGAACCGTTCGAAGTAGCTTGAAATCCCATTCGGGAACAGAATGAGCGCCAGCATGGCCGCCGCCATGATGCAGACATAGCCGACATACTGGTTGAACAAATTTACGGTCAGAGTTTGTATGCCGGAGAGGTAGGCAACGCTCCAGAGCAGACCGGATAAAATACTGGCACTGCCGCCGACCACCACG
>JBGTNZ010000162.1:0-5986 GCA_041742805.1 Aestuariivirga sp. | reverse complement strand
AACTGATGCGTCCAGGCCATGCGCTCACCGATGGCGACGCCCCCCGAAGCGTCAAACCCCGCGAAAGACGCTGTCTCGTCGGGCGTGCCCGGCACCTTGAAGGCGGTGCGCAACTTCTCATTGTTGAGGCTGGGCACCTTCGCGATGTCCGCCTCGGAAATGCCGCGCACAAGCGCTCCCGTATTGCTGCGGAGCGAGGAGGCAAGCGCTTGCCCTTCCACCAGGGCGCTGACGCGCGTGACACCCTCGACCTTCTCCAGGCGAAGCTGCAAATCCCTGAAATTCGCGATTGGCGTCTGGTCCAGCATGTAGATGCTGGCATGCCCCTTGAAGCCCAGGATTTTGTCGAGAAGCTCAGCCCGGAAACCGTTGAGCACCGCCATCACGACGATGAGCGTGGCAACGCCCAGCAGAATGCCGAGAAACGAGAACAGCGAAATGACGGAAATGAAACTTTCCTTGCGCCGCGCCCGGAGATAGCGCGTTGCCAGCATCCACTCGAAGGAAGCGAAGGGTCTCGTATCGGGTAGCGTTTTCTCCATCAAGCGGAAAAGCGCTCCGCCACCTGCTCCAGCGCCAGGTTTTCACGCGCACCCGTCTTGCGATTCTTCACTTCCACGATGCCGTCCTTGAGGCCTCGCGGCCCCACGAGCACTTGCCAGGGTAAGCCGATCAAATCCATGGCGGTGAACTTGGCGCCGGGCCTGTCGTCCCGGTCGTCATAGAGGACTTCCACGCCCTTCCCCTCAAGCGCCTTATAAATTTTCACGGAGGCCGCGTCGGTTTCGGCGTCTCCGGCTTTGAGGTTGATCAGCCCCACTTTGAACGGCGCCACCGGCTCGGGCCAGATAATACCCTGCTCATCGTGGGAGGCTTCGATAATAGCCCCCACAAGACGCGACACGCCGATGCCATAGGAGCCCGACTGCACAAAAACCTTCTTCCCGTCCGGCCCTTGCACCTGGCAATCCAGCGGTTCGGAGTATTTAGTTCCAAAGAAGAAGATGTGGCCAACCTCGATACCGCGGCCCACAATCCGCCGCGCTTCTGGAACGCGCTCTTCAAATTCCTTTTGGTCGTGTTTGTCATCGGTCGCCGCATAAGCATCGGTAAAACGATCGACAGCGGCCGCGACATGCTCCACGTCGTCATAGTCCAGGTTTTTCAAATCCATCGTCAGAAAATCGCTGTCGAAGAACACCTGGCTCTCGCCTGTTTCGGCCAGGATCAGGAATTCGTGGCTGTCCTTGCCGCCGATGGGACCGGTCTCGGCGCGCATCGGCACTGCTTTAAGGCCCATGCGCGCGAACGTACGGAGATAGCTCACGAACATCTTGTTGTAGGAATGCTGGCCAGCTTCCCGCGACACGTCGAACGAATAAGCATCCTTCATCAGGAACTCGCGGCCCCGCATCACGCCGAAGCGCGG
Source organism: Aestuariivirga sp. (assembly GCA_041742805.1). GTDB lineage: Bacteria > Pseudomonadota > Alphaproteobacteria > Rhizobiales > Aestuariivirgaceae > Aestuariivirga. The sequence goes on along the minus strand of JBGTNZ010000162.1, from coordinate 4,557 downwards.
GCGCACCTCGTCCCGGAATTTCCACTGGATGTGATAAAGGTTGCGCGGCATGTCCTTGTAGCTCTGCACACCTTGCCGGAAAATATCGGTGATCATCTCCTCATTCGTTGGGCCGTAGAGCATATCACGATCGTGGCGGTCCTTGATGCGCAGCATCTCCTTGCCATAGGCGTCATAGCGGCCTGACTTCCGCCATAGCGTGGCGGACTGGATCGTCGGCATCAAAACTTCGATGGCCCCGGCCCGGTTCTGCTCTTCGCGGACAATTTGCTCGATCTTCTTGAGCACGCGAAATCCCATTGGCAGCCAGGAATAGCTGCCCGCGGCCTCCTGACGGATCATGCCGGCGCGCAGCATCAATTTGTGTGAGACGATCTCCGCTTCCTTGGGGTCATCGCGCAAAATCGGCATGAAATACTGGGACAGGCGCATGGAATCCCCGGAAATTCTGATTTTCCGCCCTTTTACGGGAAAGCGCCGGGAACACAAGATCGGGCTATTTTTAAGGTGACAGGCATCGCAATTATGTTAGCGTGGAGGGACCAAGAACAAGATCACGGCATCGCGCCAACGTGGGCCCAGGTCTGGGGAGGAACGCCGGAACGGAAGAGCAAGACTGAGGTCTTGCTCTTCCTGTTTTCAAGCCGCGGCGAGCCACCCCCAAATCACGTAGACGCAGACGAAGACGATCAGCGCCAGGATCGTGTTGGCGAGGATTCTGCGTACCAGCATCGGATCAACCGGGGCTCCGGCATCATGACCCGCGCCCACGCCAACCCCCGCCTCATGGGAATTGCGCACCCCCCAGGGCAGGACAAGGAAGAGGCACAGCCACCAGATGATGAAATAAATGGCGATGGCGCTGAAGACGCTCATGCCTGTTCGAGCTCTACCAGCGTGCCGCAGAAATCCTTGGGGTGCAGGAACAGGACCGGCTTGCCGTGCGCGCCGATTTTCGGGTTGCCGTCGCCTAACACTCTCGCGCCAGCCGCCTTGAGCTTGTCCCGCGCGCCAAGAATGTCGGCGACCTCGTAACAGATATGATGGATACCGCCCGAGGGGTTCCTCTCAAGAAAGGAACTGATCGGCGAATTGTCACCCAGCGGTTCAAGCAACTCGATCTTGGTGTTTGGAAGTTCAACGAAAACCACCGTCACTCCGTGATCCGGTTCAGGTTGGGGCGCTGAAACGGTGGCGCCCAGCATGGTGCGATAGACCTCAGCACCCCTGGCGAGATCCGGGACTGCGATGGCCACATGATTGAGTCGTCCGAGCATTTGTTCTCCAATCCCTTCTCCCATGGGGAGAAGGAGGGGCCCACGCCGCAAGGCGTGGGAGGATGAGGGGTTACGGTACTCACCGTGAAGCACCGTAACCCCTCACCTTCCCAAGCTTCGCTTGGGCCCCTTCCTCTCCCTATGGGAGAGGAAAATCAACCACGTTCAATGAGGTTGCGGATGACCCATTGTCGCTGCTCGGGAGCGTTGATACCCCGGGGTTCGAAGATGTGCCGGGAGAGGAAGTGGCCCGTGAGCTTGAAGCCGTCAAGGATATCGGCAGGCGTGGCCAAGGCGGACGACACGAGGAATGGCGGCAAGGCCAGCAAACGCTCGCGATAGGGCTCGCCCGCCGCGGCGCTGACTGATCGCCCGGTCTTTGGTGAAACATAAATGAGCTCCTGCCTCGCACCCGTTGCCGCGCACTTTGATAGGTCGAGACCGAAACCAAGTTCATCCAAAAGGCCCATCTCCCATCGCACCAGCAGCGCTGGCCAGACATCGTCCTGCTCGATGGCATCGAGAATGATCAGCAGCGCATCGTAAACGCGTTGGTGCGGTTCCCGCTCCGGCAGCAATTGCGCCAGGCCTGCAAGAGTGGAAAGGCCAGCGAGCCGGAACGGCTCCTCCATGATGGCGCCGGCCTTGAGTGAAAGGGGTTCGATCGTAAAGTTGCCCAAATGCTCTTCAAGCCGTGCCCGCCAGGTAAGATGCACCAGGTTGCCCGGTTGCAGCACCGGCCGCTGTATCCGCGAGCGTCCGCCCCGCACGATGCCAAGGCTCCGGCCATGACCGGCTGTGAGAGTTTCCACGATGGCGCTCGTTTCACCATGCCGGCGCACCGAGAGAACGACTCCTTCATCGCGCCATTCCATTGGGCCTAGAGGTCCAGCCCCATCATGCGAAGGCGCTCCGGGTCTTCCGCCCAATTCTCGCGCACCTTCACGAACAGAAACAGATGGACCCGCCGCTCCATATGCTTCTCCATATCCTCGCGCGCCTGCTGGCCCAGAATCTTGATCGTCTGACCGCCCTTGCCAAGAACGATCGCCTTCTGGCTGTCACGCTCAACATAGATCACCTGGTCGATTTTCACCGAGCCATCCTTGCGCTCTTCCCACCCTTCGGTCTCGACCGTCGAGGCGTAGGGCAATTCGTCATGGAGCCGGTTATAGAGCTTTTCACGGGTGATTTCGGAAGCCATGAAGCGCAACTGCACATCAGCCACTTGATCTTCAGGATAGAGCCACGGACCCTCCGGCATCTTCGCCGCCAGGTATTTTTTTAGGTCGGCCGTGCCCGAGCCCTTAAGCGCACTAATCATGAAGGTCTCGGTGAATGGAAAACCTCCGTTAAATGTGGCGGAGATTTCCAGGAGCCGTTCGCGGGGAACTAGATCGATCTTGTTGATGGCCAGCGCGGCTTGGGTTCCCGCCGTCTGAAGCCCGTCGAAGATGCGCTTCACGTCATCGGTAAGCCCGGTGCGGCCATCTACCAGCACGACGACGGCATCCGCATCGCTGGCACCGCTCCAGGCGTTCTTCACCATCGCCGTATCAAGCTTCCGCCGGGGGGTGAAAATCCCGGGCGTATCAACAAGCACGATCTGCGATTGGCCTTCCATCACGATGGCGCGAAGCCTGGCCCTCGTCGTCTGCACCTTATGGCTGACGATCGCCACCTTGGCGCCGGTCAACTGGTTGACCAGCGTGGATTTCCCCGCATTGGGCGCACCGATGATGGCGCAAAAGCCGGCGCGCGTCATGTCCTGATATTTTCGCGGGCGAGGAATTTGGCGGCCGCATCCTGTTCAGCGACCCGCTTGTTCTTGCCCTTCCCTTGGGTCGATTCGCGGCCGGCGATCTGCACAGCCACGACAAAGTTTGGAGCATGTTCAGGCCCCTCGCGGCTCACCACGGAGTAGGCCGGGATCGGCAGCCCCCCGCCCAATGCCCATTCCTGCAGGAAGGTCTTGGCGTCCTTTTCGATTGTTGCGCGCGAGGCGAGGAAGATTTGCCAGTTATAAAGGATGAATTGCCGCGCCGCATCAATCCCGCCATCCAAGTAGATGGCAGCGATCAGCGCTTCGACCACATCGCCCATGATCGTCGTGTTGACGATGAGCCCCTTGTTCCTGCCGCTCTGGCCCACGATGATGAAATCCGTGAGCGCCAGGGTTTTTCCGGCTTCCGCGCAAATTTCGCCGCGAACAAGCTGGCTGTGGCGAGACGACATTTGGCCTTCCCGCTGCCGCGGATAGGTTCTGAACAGATATTCTGCGATAACGAGGCCCAAGACCCGGTCTCCCAGAAATTCCAGCCGTTCATAGTCGTCATGCTTGCGTTGGGAACTGGCATGGGTCAGGGCATGGCGCAGCAGCGCCTTATCCTTGAACGAATATCCAATCCTTTTGGCGATCTCGGCGTAGCGGGCGGCTGTAAACCGGATCACGAGGGCTCAGATCAGGTTGAAGAAGCGGTCCCAGCGGATATCCATGGGCCACCGCCAGAATTCCCAGAGGCTCGCATCCTGCGAGATCGAGAAGAAGATGATATCCGCCCGGCCCACGTAGTTTTCGATCGGCACGTATCCCACTTCATTGAGGAAGCGGGAGTCCTGCGAATTATCCCGGTTGTCGCCCATCATGAAGTAATGGCCTTCGGGCACCAAATATTCCTGGGTATTGTCGGCTGCCCCATTCGCGGTTTCATCAAGCACCCGGTAACTGACCCCATTGGGCAGCGTCTCAAGATACTGCGGCACGGGGTTTCCCCCGCCTTCATCCGGGTCGACGAAATCCTCGATCCGCTCCTTTTTCACCGCGGCATCGTTGATGTAAAGAACACCCTCGCGCATTTGTATGCGGTCGCCGGGAAGGCCGATAACCCGCTTGATGTAGTCGACATCCGTATTGGTCGGGAGCTTGAACACCGCGACGTCGCCCCGCTCCGGCGGCTCGGCGAGCACCACCCGGCCTGGAAAATCGATGGGACAGCAGGTGAAAAGTTCATGGCCGAAGCCGCCGAGGGAAAAATTGAACGAATACTTCCCGTAGCCGTAGGAAAGCTTTGACACAAAGAGATAATCGCCGATCTTCAGCGTCGGATACATGGACGCTGATGGAATATTGAACGGTTGATAGAGAAAGCTGCGGACGAAAAAGGCGATCAGCAACGCCTGTATGATGACTTTTACCGTTTCCCACAGGCCGTCATCGGATTTACGCCGGGTATCGTGGGCTGCCGCCATGGTCTGGTCTTTCCTGCGCATCCCGGCCACA
>JBGTNZ010000161.1:0-11029 GCA_041742805.1 Aestuariivirga sp. | reverse complement strand
GCGCGATCTCAATCGCCGGTACCGCGAGTTCCCAGCCCTCCACGCCCGCGACTGTGAGCCTGAAGGCTTCGAATGGCTGGTCGCCGACGACCACGCAAATTCCGTCTACGCCTGGGCCCGCCACTCGGGCAGTGATGACTATACCGTCGCGGTCATCAGCAATTTCACGCCGGTGCCGCGTGAAAATTACATTCTGCCCTTGCCACGGGCCGGGCAATGGCGTGAAATTCTCAATACCGACGCCGAAACCTACGGCGGCAGCGGCAGGGGCAACATGGGAAGCGTTGTGGCCAGAACTGAAAGTTCACATGGCAAACCAGCCAGCGCCCGAGTCTCGCTGCCGCCGCTGGCAACCCTCTTCCTTGCCTTCGAACCCTAGCCTATCGTGATCCGGAACGGGATCATCACGATGGTTCAGCACGAACACGCAATCAAAATTTCTCCCTCCCCCTTGCGGGGAGGGGATAAAAAGCAGTCCCCGTGAACGGCTCCCGCAGCCACGCGCCTTTGGCCCGCGAGGCCATGGCCTATGTACTGGCGGGCGGGCGGGGCAGCCGGCTGATGGAATTGACCGACAAGCGCGCCAAGCCCGCGGTGCCTTTCGGCGGTAAATCGCGCATCGTCGATTTTGCGCTGTCGAACGCCCTTAATTCCGGCATCCGCCGCATGGGTGTGGCGACTCAGTACAAGGCCCACAGCCTGATCCGCCATATGCAGCGCGGCTGGAACTTCCTGCGCCCTGAGCGCAACGAAAGTTTCGATATTCTTCCCGCCAGCCAGCGCGTCTCCGAAGACCAGTGGTATGCTGGCACCGCGGACGCGGTTTACCAGAACCTCGACATCGTCGAGAGCTACGGCGTCAAATACATGGTCGTCCTCGCTGGCGACCATGTTTACAAGATGGATTACGAGGTCATGCTGCAACAGCACGCCGACAGCGGTGCCGACGTCACCGTCGGCTGCCTCGAAGTGCCGCGCGTGGACGCCAGCGGCTTCGGCGTCATGGCGGTGGACGGCACGGACCGCATCGTCAGCTTCCTGGAAAAACCCGGCAATCCGCCAGGCATGCCCGATAAACCTGATACGGCGCTGGCCTCCATGGGCATCTATGTCTTCGAGATGGAATTCCTCGCCGACCAACTGCGCCGCGATGTCGCCGACACCTCTTCGAGCCGCGACTTCGGCAAGGACATCATCCCGCACATCGTCAAGAACGGCAAGGCGGTGGCCCACCGCTTCACTCGCTCCTGCGTGCGCTCCCATCAGGAATCGGAGGCCTATTGGCGCGATGTCGGCACTATAGATGCCTATTGGGAAGCCAACATCGACTTGACCGACGTCATCCCGGCGCTCGATCTCTACGATCACAACTGGCCGGTGTGGACCTATGGCGAAGTGACGCCACCCGCGAAATTCGTCCATGACGAAGAGGGCCGCCGCGGCCAGGCCGCGGCCTCCCTCATCTCCGGCGGCTGCATCGTCTCGGGCGCTTCGCTGCGCCGGTCGCTGTTGTTCACCGGCGTTAGGGTCAACTCCTACAGCACGGTCGAAGATGCGGTCGTGTTGCCTTACGTTGAGATCGGCCGCAACGCCCATCTCAAGAAGGTGGTGATCGATCGCGGCGTCACCATCCCGGAAGGACTTGTCGTGGGCGAGGATGCCAAACTCGATGGCCACCGCTTCCGCCGCACAACCAACGGTATCTGCCTCCTCACCCAGCCGATGATCGACAAGCTTGACGCATGAAGGTTCTTGCCGTCGCTTCGGAGATATATCCGCTGGTCAAGACCGGAGGCTTGGGCGATGTCGCTGGCGCGCTGCCCGCCGCCTTGTCGGAGCAGGGTGTCACCGTCCGCACCCTGATCCCCGGTTACCCCGCTGTGAAGGCAGCTGCCAAAAATGGCAAGGCCGTGCATCGCTATGCCGATCTGTTCGGCGGCGAGGCAACATTGGTTGCGGCAAAAGCGAAGGGCCTCGACATCATCGCCCTCGACGCGCCGCATTTGTTCAAGCGGGAGGGCAATCCTTACCTCGGCCCCGACGGCAAGGATTGGCCCGACAATGGCCAACGCTTCGCCGCTCTGTCGCGCGCCGCCGCCGATGTGGGCCAGGGCGCAATCAAGGGTTACACGCCCGATATCCTGCATCTTCACGATTGGCAGGCGGCACTGGCCGCGGTCTATGTGAAATTCGAAGGCGGCCCCAGGACGGTGATGACCGTCCACAACATCGCCTTCCAGGGCCAATTTCCCGCCTCGCTCTTTGCATCGCTCGGCCTGCCCGCGGCAGCCTTCGCCGTCGATGGCGTCGAATATTACGGCAAGGTAGGTTTTCTCAAGGGCGGATTGCAATGCGCCAACGCCATCACCACGGTCAGCCCCACCTACGCCCATGAAATACAAACGGCGGATTTCGGCATGGGCCTCGACGGACTGCTGCGTTCACGCCGCGACGCTCTCGTAGGGATTGTCAACGGCATCGATACGGCGGTGTGGAACCCCGAAACCGATTCCGCTCTGGCCGCTACCTACACAGCCGTCTCGCTCGCCAAGCGCATCGGCAATAGGCGCGCCCTTGCGGCGCGCTTCGGCCTCGATCAAGAGGACGGCATGCTCCATGGCGTGGTGAGCCGCCTCACCTGGCAAAAGGGCATGGATATTTTTGCCGGTTCACTGAATGCACTGGTCGCGTCGGGCGCCAGGCTTGCTCTCATCGGCACGGGGGAAGCTGCGATCGAGAAGGATATCCTTGAGAGCGCACAACGCCACAAGGGCCGGATCGGCGTGGTGATCGGTTATGACGAGAACCTCGCCCATCTCATACAGGGAGGCGCTGATACGGTTCTCGTTCCCTCGCGGTTCGAACCCTGCGGCCTGACGCAGCTTCATGGGCTGCGTTACGGTTGCGTGCCCATCGTAGCCCGCACCGGCGGTCTTGCCGACACCATCATAGACGCCAATGATGCGGCCCTTGCGGCAGGGTCCGGCACGGGCTTCCAGTTCACCCCGGTAGATGGTCCTGGCCTCGAATCCGCGCTCATCCGCGCCATCCGCCTCTACAATGACCGCGCCCTATGGACGGGGATGCAGAAGCGGGGCATGGAGACGGACGTATCGTGGCAGCGCAGCGCACTGGCTTACGCATCGCTCTACCGCGATCTTCTCGGAGCTTCAGTTTGACTGCCGTCATCGCGAGCACGCCCTTTGAAGGACAGAAGCCCGGCACCTCAGGCCTCCGCAAAAAAGTTTCGGTATTCCAGCAGCCGCACTATGCGGAAAATTTCATCCAGTCGATTTTTGATGCCCTCGACGGCTTCAAAGGTAAAACCTTGGTGATCGGCGGGGACGGCCGTTACTTCAACCGCGAAGTCATCCAGACCGCCATCCGGATGGCCGCCGCAAACGGTTTCGGCCGCGTGCTGGTAGGCCGGGATGGGCTTCTCTCAACACCCGCGGCGTCCAATCTCATCCGCAAGCATCAAGCGTTCGGCGGCATTGTCCTTTCCGCAAGCCACAACCCCGGCGGCCCCGACGGCGATTTCGGCATCAAATATAACGCGAGCAACGGCGGACCTGCGCCGGACAAAGTCGCCGACGCGATCTTCGCCAAAACCAAGATGATCTCGTCCTACAAGATCGTGCCGGGTCCGCCCATCGGCCTGGCGCGGCCCGGTGCTTCAAAAATCGGCGGCATGACGGTCGAGGTGATCGATCCTGTCGCGGACTATGCCTCTTTGATGCAAAAACTTTTCGACTTCGATCAAATCCGCGATCTCTTCAAATCCGGCTTCCGCATGCGCTTCGATGCCATGAGCGCCATTACCGGCCCTTACGCTACAGCTATTCTGGAAGGCGCTCTCGGCGCATCGGAAGGCACCGTGGTCAATGGCACGCCGCTCCCGGATTTCGGTGGCGGCCACCCGGACCCTAATCTTGTCCACGCCAAGGACCTCTACGATCTCCTCATGTCACCCGGCGGGCCCGATTTCGGTGCCGCCTCCGATGGCGACGGCGACCGTAATCTTATCATCGGACGCCAACAGTTCGTGACCCCATCGGATTCGCTCGCTATGTTGGCGGCCAACGCGCATCTGGCGCCGGGCTACGTCAAAGGTCTTGCCGGAATCGCCCGCTCCATGCCGACAAGCGCTGCCGCGGACCGCGTCGCCGCAAAGCTCGGCATCGAATGTTATGAAACGCCAACAGGGTGGAAATATTTCGGCAATCTTCTCGATGCCGGAATGATCACCATCTGCGGGGAGGAAAGCGCCGGCACCGGCTCCAGCCATGTGCGCGAAAAGGATGGGCTTTGGGCGGTTCTGCTGTGGCTCAATATTCTGGCGTGCCGGCGTCAGAGCGTCGCTGAGATCGTGCGGCGACACTGGAGCATCTATGGCCGAAACTTTTATTCACGTCACGACTACGAGGAAGTGGAAGCCGACGCCGCCAACGGTCTGATGAACGCACTGCGCGGCCGTGTGGGCAAGCTGCCGGGCCGCCACAACATCAGGATGATGGACGATTTCGCTTACGACGACCCAATCGATGGCTCGCGCACCACAAGCCAGGGCATCCGCATTCTGTTCGAAGACGGCTCGCGCATCATCTACCGGCTTTCGGGCACCGGCACCGAGGGCGCGACCTTGCGGGTCTACATAGAACGGTACGAACCCGATGCGGCCAAACATGGAACCGAAACCCAAGCAGCACTCGCCGATCTCATTTCCCTGTCGCGCTCCCTGGCGGAGATCGAAATCCGCACCGGCCGCGCCGCGCCCACGGTGATCACCTGAACGCCAAACTCTCGATGATGGAGGGAGCGCCGTCACCGCTCGGCGTTGTCCCGCGCGGTCACGGGCTGAATGTTGCCGTCGTATCACAGAATGCGACACGCATCTTCTTCTGCCTGTTCGATGGAGACAAGGAAATCCACCGGTTGCCCCTCCCGAAGCGTGAGGGCGATGTGCATCACGGCTTTGTTGCAGGCCTCGGCATCGGCACCCGCTATGGCTTTCGCGCCGAAGGTCCCTGGGATGAGGCTCAAGGCCACCGCTTTGATGCCTCGAAACTGCTCATCGATCCCTACGCCAGCGCCATCGATCAGCCCTTCGCTCATTCGCGCGATTTGCTTCAGCGCGGAGTCGACACCGCCGCGCTCGTGCCCAAATCCATCGTCACCGCGCCCTCCGAGATAGCAACGCCATTACCGCAAGCGACGCCCGGCTTCATCTACGAACTTCAGGTCAAGGCCTTCACTCAATTGCATCCCGGCGTGAAGCGGGCAAAACGCGGCACCGTTGCCGCCTTGGCGGAACCCGCCATCATCGACCATCTCGTCGAACTCGGCGTCGACACGGTGGAACTCATGCCGCTCGCTGCCTGGATCGATGAGCGCCACTTGCCGGCTTTGGGACTGACAAATGCCTGGGGCTACAACCCAATTACCTTCATGGCGCCCGACCCCCGCCTTGCGCCCGGCGGTTTCGAGGAAATCCGCCAAACCGTCGCGGCTCTGCACAGCGCCAGCATAAGGGTCATCCTCGATGCCGTCTTCAATCACACTGGAGAGAGCGACGCAGTGGGCGCCACGCTCTCCCTGCGGGGTCTCGACAACGCGCTCTATTACGCCCATGCCGATGGCCGGCTGGTAAACCACACCGGCTGCGGCAATACGCTGGCGCTCGACCGCGCTCCGGTTATGCAACTCGCGCTTGACGCCATGCGCAATTGGGTGAACCGCACCGGCGTCGATGGTTTCCGCTTCGATCTCGCAACGGTCATGGGCCGCGCCGCAAACGGTTTTTCCACGGATGCGCCGCTCATTGCGGCCATTGAACAAGACCCGTTGCTCTCTAAACTGGCCATGATTGCCGAACCATGGGATGTTGGCCCGGACGGCTATCGGCTCGGACAATTTCCGCGCCGCTGGCATGAATGGAACGACCGCTTCCGCGATGACGTGCGCCGCTTCTGGCGCGGCGATAATGATTCGGTACGTCACCTCGCAACGCGCTTCGCGGGCTCCTCCGACATTTTCGGCAGCCGCACGCCATCACGCAGCATCAATTACATCGCTGCCCATGACGGCTTCACGCTTCGCGACACCGTCACCTACGAAACCAAAAACAATTTCGCCAATGGCGAAGCAAACCGCGATGGCAACAGCAGCGAGGTGACTTGGGTTGGAGGCGATGCGCGCGCCCTGCTCGCCACGCTATTCCTGTCGCGCGGCACGCCCATGCTGACGGCGGGCGATGAATTTGGCCGGAGCCAAGGCGGCAACAACAACGCCTATGCCCAGGACAACGCCACGACCTGGCTCGATTGGAAAAACGCCGATCAAGACCTCATCGCCTTCACCGCGCAACTCGCAGCCTTGCGTAAGGCTCATCCCATCCTCGCCGCCGGCCAATTCCTGAGCGAAGCGGATGCAACATGGCTCGGCGCCGATGGCGCCCCGATGGATTGGAGCGATCGGAGCGCGCGCGTGCTTGGGCTGGTTCTTGCTCACGAGCGGGAACGCCTTGCGGTCTGGATCAACGGTGCAGCCACACCCGTCACCGCAACTCTCAAGTCGCGTAGCGGCTTTTCGTGGGTAAGAATGTTCTGCTCGGCAGAGGGCGCTAATCGACCTGGCCACTCGATCTCGCTCTTCACGGAGCGGCCTGTACGATCATCGGGCATACCGGATGAAACGCTGCTGCAACTTGCCGCCGCCGCCGGTGTCGAACTCGAGTGGTGGGAGATCGACGGCACGCACCACACCGTTTCGCCGGAAAGCCTCCGCGTGATGTTGGCAGCGCTGCGTATCGCTCACGCAACACCCGATGATGCTCAATCATCTTTGCAAAAGCTGCGTAACGCGCCGGGTCCTCATCTGGGCCTCGCCGGTCAACCCATCGTCCTGGGCGAGGCCAGTTCGCGCTCGCACCGTATCAACATCACCTCCGAAGACGGCACGCGCTCATCAATTGATGCCGCACCCGGCGCCGTTTCCAGGGCAGAGCTGGCCATGGGCTACTATGATGTGTGGGCCGATGGCTCAGAAAACGCCAAGCGCCGCCTCATCGTCGGTCCCGGAAATTGCTACCTCCCGCAAACCATCGCCCAAGATGGCCGGGTCTTTGGACTGGCCGCCCATCTCTATGCCTTGCGCCACCATGGTGACGGCGGCGTCGGGGACTTCGAAACGTTGCGCCGCTTCGCTCATGTGACGCAAGCCTGCGGCGGCACGTTCGCCGGGATCAACCCTCTGCATCATCTGTTCCCCTCCGACCGCAACCGCGCCAGCCCCTATCAGCCCTCCGACCGGCGCTATATCGATCCCATCTACATCAATATCGCGTCTCTCCTCGAAGAATTCCCGCTGGCGAAAACCCGCGAACTCGCGAACAGCAGCCGCGCCGCATTTGCGAAGCTCGAAGCCTTGCCCTTCGTCAATTATCCAGAGGTCTGGCGCGCCAAGAGCGCCCTGCTGGAACAGGCCTTTGCCGAGTTCAAGCCCAACAGGGAGCTTGACGCCTTCATCGCGGAGGGCGGTGAAGACATGGCTCGCCACTGCGCCTTCGAAGCACAGAGAGCCGGTGAGCCCGCCGATCCAGCGCGCCACCGCTACCGCGCCTTCCTGCAATGGGTGGCCGAGGGCCAGCTCGCCCGCGCCGCCAAGTGCAATAATCTCTACCGCGATCTGGCGGTGGGCTCGGCTTTCGATGGCGGCGAAATCGCGGAAGCGCCGGAGCATTTCGCCCCTGGCGTGTCGCTGGGAGCGCCGCCCGATCCGCTGGGCCCCCGAGGCCAGGTGTGGAATCTGCCGCCATTCTCACCACTCGCCCTGGCCCGCTCCAACTACGAACCCATGCGCGCCATCCTCCAGGCCAACATGCGCCATGCGGCAGCACTTCGCATCGACCATATCGCGGGCTTCATGCGCCAGTTCTGGGTGCCAGAGGGCGCCGATGGCGGCAGCGGCACATATGTGCGCTTTCCGCTCGAAGCCTTGCTCGCCAGCACCGCCATCGAAAGCCAGCGCGCCCGCTGCATGATCATCGGCGAAGACCTCGGCACCATCCCCAATGGTTTGCGCCCGCAGCTCGCCGCCGCCAACATCCTGTCGTATCGTGTCCTGTGGTTCGAACGCGACGGCCCGGCCTTCAAACCCCCATCGGCCTATCCAAGACTGGCCCTCACCTGTCTATCTTCGCACGATCTCCCCCCATTCAAGGGCTGGCGTCAAGGACGCGACATCGCCATCGAGCGCGAGCTTGCTTTGGTCGATGACAAGGCTGCCGGTGAGGCGCAAAAATCGCGCACGGAAGAAATACAGTCGCTTGATGCCGCGACCGGGGCGATCGGGGGCGACGACGCCGCCTGCGTCGCCGCCCATGGTTTTATCGCCGCTACGCCTTCGGCTGTGATGCTGATCCAAGCGGACGATTTGGCCTCCGAAACCGAGCCGCTTAATGTACCGGGCACGGACCGTGAGCGCCCCAACTGGCGCCGTCGCATGTCGTGCGCCGTTGATGACCTGGCCGAACGCCCGCTGGCCAGCGCCATTCTCGACAGGGTTAAGCAAGAGCGCTAGCCGCTCCCTCGGTCGTAACGATGCCGCGATGATCCACAATACGCCCGGTGCAGCCGCTTTCGGTTCGCCGCGTTGTCACCGTAACGGCAGGGCCTGCAAGCAAGGGCGCCGTGCAGCGGTATTCAAAGCGCCCCGGCACGCGGCCCATGGCGACAGATGCCTGGTTGAGCAGTAAAGCCGCCTGCAAAGGCCCATGCACCAGCACGCCGTCATAGCCTTCCGTCTCCGTCGCGAAGGTAACATCATAGTGAACGCGGTGCGCATTGAAGGTGAAGGCGGAGAAGCGGAACAACAGCGCCGCCGAGGGCTCCACCGTCCATTCGACATCGCTTTGTGAAACATCGGCCGGCGTTGAGCTTGGCGAAACTTTCGCCCGGCCATCGCGAAACACCAAATCCTGGCGCTCGCGCACCAGCAAGGCAGCGTCCGATCTGATCTCGTGGGTCACGGAGACGAAACACAAGGGGCCGGATTTTCCTTCCCGCATCCTGATGTCCGTGATCGTTGCAACGCGCCTCACCTCCATGCCCACGCGGATGCCCGCGAAAGTTTCCACCGCGCCGCCGGCCCACATGCGGCGGGGCAAAGAGATTGGCGGCAGGAACAGTCCCTTGCCCTCGGCCCCGTCCGGCCCAAGCTCGCTCATTCCCGGCAACGCCGGCGCCAAGCCCCAGTGAAGGCCCGGCGGGCAATCGCTGTCGAACAGGAAAGGATCGAGAGTGGCGCGATATTCGGTGAGCAACCGCTCCGTCACGTGATCTTCGCGCGTTACGCTGCGCCCCACCCACTCCGCGAAATCGTGGGCCATCAATAGGACCTCGGTAGGCCCAGCACGTGTTCGGCCAGATAGGAGAGAATGAGATTGGTCGACACCGGCGCCACCTGATAGAGCCTGGTCTCGCGGAATTTCCGCTCGATATCGAAGTCCTCGGCGAAACAAAAGCCGCCGTGGGTCTGGATCGCCGCGTTGGCCGCCTCGAAGGAAGCATCAGCCGCCAGCATCTTGGCCATATTGGCCTCAGCTCCGCAGTCTTCGCCCGCCTCATATTTGCGCAAGGCCTCGCGCACCATCAGTTCAGCCGCGCGCGCGTTGGCGTAAGCCCTGGCGATCGGAAACTGAACGCCCTGGTTCTGGCCGATGGCCCGGCCGAACACCCGGCGTTCCTTTGCGTAGTGCCCCGCCTTGCCGATGAACCATTTCGCATCGCCCACACATTCAGCGGCGATCAGAATACGCTCCGCATTCATGCCGGAAAGAATATAGCGAAAGCCTTTGCCTTCCTCGCCAATAAGGTTTTCAGCGGGAACAGAAACATTCTCGAAAAAGATTTCCGCCGTCCCATGGTTTATCATGGTGCGTATCGGCCGGATCGTGAGTCCGGCCCGCTTCGCCTCGCGCATGTCGAGAATGAACACCGAAAGCCCGGCGGTGCGTTTCTTGAGGTTTTCTTTCGGCGTGGTGCGGGCCAGCAGCAGCATAAGGTCCGAGTGTTCAGCCCGGCTCGTCCAGATCTTCTGCCCGTTGACGATGTAACGGCCGCCATCGCGGCGAGCAACTGTGGAAATCGCCCCGGTGTCACTGCCGCGGCCGGGCTCGGTCACCGCGAACGCCTGCAATCTGAGCGTGCCATCGGCGATGGCCGGAAGATAGTGCCGCTTCTGCGCCTGCGACCCGTGGCGGAGCAGCGTCCCCATCACATACATCTGGGCATGGCAGCTTGCGCCATTGCACCCCGAAGCCTGGATTTCCTCAAGAATGGCCGCCGCCGCCGAAAGCGGCAGGCCAGACCCACCAAACTTTTCCGGAATGAGCGCCGCCAAAAATCCCGAAGCCGTCAGCGCTGCCACGAACTCGGTTGGATACGCCCGTTCACGGTCGAGCTTCCGCCAGTATTGTCCTGGAAAGTCAGCGCATAATTTGCGCACCGCCTCGCGGATGTCGGCGTGGTCCATCCGCGAAAGTCTAAACGATGTCGTCCTGATTTAGAACGGCCCGAAACGCAACGCAGATGGGCTTCAATCAGCCGTCTGACGGCAACACCACGACCCGGGTGCCGATCTCCACCCGGTCATAGAGGTAGATCACCTCGATATTGAGCAAGCCGATGCATCCCGCCGTGGTGGCTCGCCCGATGAGCGAGGGCTCGAACGCACCATGGATGCGGATCACCGTGTCGACATCGCCCTGATAAAGATAGAGCGCCCGGGCCCCCATCGGATTGCCCGGACCTCCGGGCATGCCGTGAATATATTTGGCCATGGCCGGATACTCGGCGAGGTGCTCCGGCGTCGGCACCCAAACCGGCCATTTCGCCATGCGCTTGATCACCGCCTCGCCGGACCATGACCTGCCCGCCTTTCCAACCGCTACGCCAAAACGCGTGGCCTTGCCGTTGCCGAGAACGCGGTAGAGAAAACGCTGCTTGACGTCGACGACGAGGGTGCCCGC
>JBGTNZ010000160.1:0-4552 GCA_041742805.1 Aestuariivirga sp. | reverse complement strand
TCCTGCACGGTCAGGCTGCCGAACATGAAGCCATAGCGGGGATCGCGCGTGATCATTTCAATCCGCGCCTTGAGGCGCTTGTAGGGGGCGAGCTCACCGCGGAGTTCAAGCTTGCCGATATATTCTTCGAGCAGGCCGGTGAGGTCCGAGGTCCGGTAGGGGATTGGCGTATCGACGCCGACATTCTGGCTTTCCACTTGGTCGCGGCCGCGCGCCACGCCGGCGCGGTCGCGGCGCTGGTTGTTCATGTAGCGGACCTTGGCCTGCGGTATGAGCTCGCGCAGCACCTCGACATCGGTTTCGCGATTGGGCTGCTGACCGATCAGGATTTCGACGATCTCGTCGAAATTCAGGAGCCAGAAGGGCAGGTTCATGTTGTCGGGCGTTATGATCTCGGCCAATTCCCGGAAGGATTGGGAATATTCACGGTGCACATCGAGCAGCAGGACGTGCGCTTGCGGGTTCTTTTCAAGGATGCGGCGGAGGATAAGCGCCACGGTGCAGGATTTGCCGGTGCCTGTGGTTCCCAGCACCGCGAAATGCTTGCCCAGCATCTCATCGATCTTGATCATGGCGGGAATGGCCGAGTCCTGCTGGATATGGCCGACGCGGATGGCCGTGTGGACATCGCAGGCGTAGGCGTGCTCGAGCTCCGACTTGGTGGCGCGGTAGACGATGTCGCCCAAGGAGGGGTAACAGGAAATGCCGCGCCGGAATGACAGGGGCGCGCCGTTGTCATCCTTGGCCAGTTCACCGATGAGCTCGACCTCGACGATACGGAGTTCTCGCTCTTCGGGACTGTGGGACGGCATGGGTGAACTCAACGCCGAGATCATAGCTAGAGAGATCGACTTTGGCGTGTCGACCTTCAGCAGGGTGCCGATTTCCGGGCTCTTTACATCCGCGCCGCCGGTTTTGTGGGCCTCGGCGTCGATCAGGATCACGGCATGGCCGCCGGTTACCGCGACGATGCGCCCGATGCGCTCTACGGATTCTGGACGGAGCCCCGCCACTGATGGAATGGAAGCCTGAAGACGATCCATATTGCCTCTCTCGATCATCAATGACGTTTGCCGTGGGGCGGCGGGTTCGTGCCCTCGCCGGTTGGAAGAATGACGGTGACGCGGGTGCCCACGCCTTTTTGTGAGTCGATCCTGAGATCGCCGCCGTGCAGACGGGCAAGGGCGTAGGCGATGGGAAGGCCAAGCCCCGTGCCTTCGTGGCGCTTGTTGAAAGCGGTGTCGATCTGGCCAAAGGGGCGCATGGCGGTTTCGACCTCGGTTGCATCCATGCCGGGCCCGGTGTCGGTTACGGAGACTGAGGCATAGCCGTGCTGCAACATGCCGGCTTCAACGCGGATGCGGCCCTGGCCCGGCGTGAACTTAACGGCGTTGCTCAGAAGGTTGATGAGGATTTGCTTGACGCGCAAGGAATCGCCAAAAATTTTCGGCAAATGAGGGTCGATCGCGGTTTCGATGGCGATCAGCTTCTCGCGCGCCTTGGCCTCGATGATGAGGAGGCATGAGGAAAGGATGGGCTTGATCTCGATCATGTCGCAATCGACCGAGAGCTGGCCCGCCTGGATTTTCGAGACGTCGAGGATGCCGTTGATGAGGGCGAGCAGATGCTCGGCTGCCTGCTTGATATAACCCGAATATTGCTGCACCTTTTCGGGCGAGGTGACTGTCTTCAGGCCCAGCATTTCGGAAAAGCCGATGATGGCGTTGAGCGGTGTCCGGAGTTCGTGGCTCATGTTGGCGATGAATTCGGACTTGGCCTTGGAGGCCAGCTCGGCATCGACCTTGGCGGCGGTAAGAGCGACCGCCTGTTTTTTCTGGTTAACGGTGACGCCCAGATGATCGGCGAACTCGCCGATCATCGAGCCCTCCTTGAACCATCTTGCGCCGTATGTTCGCATGAAGCCCCCAAAAACAGGCCATTGTTAGTGCGAAACGTCTCAATGGCGGGTTAACGGTTTTGGCCGGAATAAGGGCAGTCGTGGTTTCCCTTTGAGGGGGCGCGGGAAGCTGTTACACTGGGGATAACGCAATGTTTTGGATCTCCGCGAGCCGCACCGGCTTTGGCCGTCGAGCGCCCACGGAGTCCGTGGCAGGTTAATGTGGACGCGAGCAATGGGGCGGGTCATTCCCGCTCCCGGCGCAGATCGGGGCCCTTCGAGGGGCATGGCCGCCAGGTGGTTCAACCTGGTCACCATCGCCCCTGTGATCTCTATGGCGCGCTCGATCTGGGCACAAACAACTGTAGATTGCTGATCGCAACCCCCGTCGACAATGGATTTACCGTGGTCGATGCATTCTCGCGCATCGTGCGGCTTGGCGAATGGCAGGGGCGCACGGGGCGGTTGCACGATCAGGCCATGTGCAGGACAGTCGATGCGCTCCGCGTTTGCGCCAACAAGCTCAAGTGGCGGAATGTGACCAAGACCCGTCTGGTGGCCACCGAAGCCTGCCGAACGGCGGCCAACGGCGCCGAATTCATTGCGCGGGTGGCCGCTGAAACGGGACTCGAACTCGAAATCATCGACCGGGAAACCGAGGCGGCTCTGGCTGCGACAGGGGCCGAACCGCTTATCGATCCCGCGGCGGAGACGGCATTGGTGTTTGATATCGGCGGCGGCTCGACCGAAGTCATGTGGATGGCGCGATCAGGCAGCCGCTTCAAGATTGCGGCGTGGACTTCGTTGGCGGCGGGTGTCGTTACGATTTCGGAACTTTTTGGCGGCGGCATCGATGTGACGCCCGCGTCTTTCGCAGCCATGCGGGAACACCTCCGGCCGATGGTGAAGGAGTTCGCCGACCGGGTAAGTCAAATCACGGGAAGCGCGCCGGTTCCCACGCATCTTCTCGGCACTTCCGGCACAGTCACGACAATCGCCGGCGTGCAGCTTGGCCTTGCGCGTTATGACCGTTCCAAGGTTGATGGCAGCTGGCTCAACAGCGCGAACACCGGCCGCGTCACCCACGATCTACTGCACATGAGCTATGAACAGCGCGCGGCCAATCCCTGCATTGGGCGCGAGCGCGCCGATCTGGTGCTGGCGGGCTGCGCCATCCTCGAAGAAATCCGCCTGGCGTTCCCGGCCGAGCGCATACGCGTGGCCGACAGGGGACTTCGCGAAGGCATTCTGACCATGCTGATGAAACAGGATGGAACCTATGGCAGGCCCGCGTGAGCCGGCCGGGGGCGAAGAAGCCCGCAAGCGGCAGAGCTTTGAAGGAGCGGGTGAAGACCGGCAAGGGCCGCACCGTATCCCAGAAAATCTGGCTCGAGCGCCAACTCAACGATCCGTACGTGAAAGAGGCGCGGAAGCTTGGTTATCGCTCACGCGCGGCCTTCAAGCTGATCGAGATCGACGACAAGTACCGCTTTCTGAAACCCGGTGGGCGCATCGTCGATCTGGGGGCAGCGCCCGGCGGCTGGAGCCAGGTGGCGGCGACGCGCGTCAAGGCTGAGGAGGGGCGGGGCAAGGTCGTTGCCATCGACATGCATGGGATGGATCCGATTCCCGCCGTCATTATTTTCAAGAAGGATTTCTACGATGAGGATGCGCCGCAGCTTTTGATCGATGCCCTGGGTGGGGCAAAAGCCGACGCGGTCCTCTCCGACATGGCCGCGCACGCCACCGGCCACCGGCAAACCGACGTCATCAACATCACCGCCCTCGCCGAAGCCGGCTATGATTTTGCCAGACAGATGTTGAAGCCCGGCGGGACATATCTCGCCAAGGTGCTGCGCGGTGGCACCGAGGGCGAACTGCTGAAGCTCATGAAAAAAGACTTCGCAGCGGTGCGGCATGTGAAGCCCATGGCGAGCCGGGATGATTCGGCCGAGCTGTTCGTGCTGGCGACGGGATTTAGGGGATGAGCTAAATTGTTTGCAATAAAGTTACAGATTATGTATTCGGGAATGCCGCGTGAGCAAGAGAGAGGTTTCACATGGCTACAACCCATAACGTCGGAGTTTTTGTAGGCAGTCTTCGCAAAGAATCGTTCAATCGCAAAATGGCGCAGGCGCTTGTCGCGATGGCGCCGGCGCCGCTCAAACTTTCGGTCATCGAAATCGGCCATCTGCCATTTTACAATCAGGATGACGATGCGAATCCATCGGCGGTGTGGACGGCATTCCGCCAGCAGGTGAAGGCGCTCGATGCAGTCTTGTTCGTGACGCCGGAATACAACCGGTCCGTGTCAGGTGTGCTGAAGAATGCACTCGACGGCGGCTCGCGGCCCTATGGGTACAATGCCTGGAACGGCAAGCCCGGCGCAGTGGTGAGCGTTTCCGTGGGCGCCATCGGCGGGTTCGGTTCCAATCACCATTTGCGGCAATCGCTAATGTTTCTGAATGTTCCGGCAATGCAGCAGCCAGAGGCCTATATCGGCAATGCAGCGGATGTCTTCGATGATGCCGGCAAGATCAAAAAAGAAGAAACCACAAAGTTCCTGAAAGACTTTTTGCAGGCGTTCGCCGACTGGATTGCCGTCATCCGGAAATCCTGAGCATTCCGCGCTTGCCCGAGCCACCAGACGGGTGT
>JBGTNZ010000159.1:0-8702 GCA_041742805.1 Aestuariivirga sp. | reverse complement strand
AAAGCGAAATTCAGATTTCCCTTTATCCTCGCGGTGAAGGACGCCACGAAGCAGCAGATTCTCGAAAGTTTCGAGGAACGCGTTAACAACCCTGCCGAGGTTGAGTTCGCCACCGCCCTAGCACAGGTAAACCGCATCCTTCGCTTCCGCATCGAGGACAGGGTTTCACCATGACGCGCCTGATCAAGGGGCAGATCATATCCTTCGGCCAAACGCCGCAGGATATCCGCCACGAGATGAAGGGTGCCGTCGCGGTGGGCGATGACGGAACGATCCTGTGGACGGGGCCGCAACCGCTGCTCCCTCAAGCCTTCCGGCAATCCCCCGTCGACGATTACAGCGGCAAACTGGTGATGCCGGGGCTGATCGATGCCCATATCCACTTTCCGCAATACCGCATGCTGGCCGCACCGGGCAAAGATCTTCTCGATTGGCTCAACCGCTTCGCCTTTCCCGAAGAGAGCCGCTACGGTGATCGCGATTATGCCGCGCGCGCGGCTGAAATCTTTCTCGACCGGCTGGCCCAGCACGGCACCACATCGGCGCTGGCTTTTTGCTCCGTGCACAAACAATGCGCCGATACCCTGTTCGCAGCAGCCGAGCGCCGCAACATGGCGCTCATCACCGGCAAGACCATGATGGACTGCAACGCCATCCCCGCCGTGCAGGATGATCCTGAAACCGGCGCACGCGAGTCCGAAGAACTCTATCGCCATTGGCATGGCAAGGGCAGGCTCCGCTATGCCGTAACACCGCGCTTTGCCGTCACCTCCAGCGAGGCTCAGCTACATCTCGCCGGCGAACTGCTGACCTCCCTCGATGGCGCGCTGATGCAAACCCACCTCTCGGAAAGCCCCGGCGAAATCGCCCGGGTCAAGCAGCTTTTCCCAAATGCCATCGATTACACCGACGTCTATGATCGCTACGGCCTGCTGGGTCCGCGCAGTCTCTTCGCCCACGGCATCCATTTGTCAGAGCGCGAATGCGGCCGCCTTTCGGAATCGGGCTCAACCGTCATCCATTGTCCCACCTCCAACACTTTCCTTGGCTCCGGCCTGATGCCGATGGCCCATCTGCGCCAAGCGCCGGTGCATATCGGCATTGCGACCGACGTGGGCGGCGGCACCGGCTACTCCATGCTGGCGACGTTGGGTGAAGCCTATAAGGTGCAGATGCTGACGGGCTACAAGCCCACCGCCTTTGAGTTGTTCCACATGGCGACCCGCGGCAATGCCGAGCGCCTCGGCGTCGCGCACGAAACCGGATCTTTGGATGTGGGCAAGTTCGCCGATCTCGTGGTGCTTGATCCTGAGGCCACGCCCGTCCTCGCCAGCCGCCACGAAATATCGCACTCCCTCGAAGACGTGCTGTTCTCCCTCGCCATCCTCGGCGACGACCG
Organism: Aestuariivirga sp.; assembly: GCA_041742805.1. Taxonomy (GTDB): domain Bacteria; phylum Pseudomonadota; class Alphaproteobacteria; order Rhizobiales; family Aestuariivirgaceae; genus Aestuariivirga. Next base: position 7,303 of record JBGTNZ010000159.1, on the reverse strand, counting down.
CACGGTGCACGCCACTTATATCGCGGGGAAGAAGGTGCATGAGCGACTCGGTAAAAATACTTAAATTGTCATTGCCGGGCTTGTCCCGGCAACCCATTCATCAATTTGCACCGAAGCTTGCCGATCGATGGGTCGCCAGATAAAGCCCGCGATGACAAGTTTTCAGGATGTTAGAACAAGTTCGGTTTCCACCTCGACTGCCACCTCTTCCAGATTAACCCCGGGCCCCTTGCGGTCTATGACCAGAAAACGGCTCTCATCGAGCACCAGCAGCGGATGATGCCAGATGCCGCGGGCGTAGCTGACGCCTTGCCGCCCCGTCGCGGTAAACGCGCGAAAGCTCGCCGCATCCCGTGGTTCCGCACAAACCAGCACCAGCCACGGCCGGTCCTGCAGCGGATAAAAAATCTGGCTCCCCAGCGGATGCCGTTCCATCAGCTTGATCGCAACCGGCATTGGCCGCGGATTTGCGGTAACGATGCTCACATTCACCACGCCGCCCTCCGCCGCCACATCGATATGCGCCAGATCGTTGAAGCGCTCCGCGAAACCTTGATTGATCGAGTTCGGCTGCACACCGTCGATCTCAATAACTTGTCCAAACGGCACAAACCCTGCCTTGCTCAGCGGAAATGGACGGAGCTGCATCACACCAATCTGCCAAAAATCCTGAGGCGCGATACGCCGCCATCGGGAAATATATTGAGCCTCACGTGACTGACCGGCCCAAGCTTCGCGATCATGCCGCCGGAAAATTTGTGAATGTGATCCGCTTGCAATTTCTGCTCGCCCATCAATTCGGGCCACGACACGGCTTCCTCGCCGGTGGCGGAAGCGGCACGCGCCCCCTGTAGCGAACAGCGGTCGGGATAGTTCCCCTTGTAGTGGCAGGTATCGACTTCGATCTTTTCAACGATACCGGCCGCTCCCAGTCTGACGATAATCCAGTCATGCCCCGGTTCCCGCCGCCGCCGCGTTTCCCAGCCATCACCCATATTGATGCCCCGCCCTGAGGTGAGCATCGTCCACACCGATCCATAATGCGCGTTGTTGTAGGCCACGATGCGCCCGCCGTTATTGACGAGCGATAGCTCATGCACGGCGCTGCGATCCTTGCCTTCCCAGGCGGGAACGGGCTCGCCGTAGACGCGAAGCCGGGCCACACCGCCGTCGGGATAAATATTCAGGCGAAGATGCGTCCAGGCTCGGTCATCGCCAATCGCATGGAAATGATGCGCCGAAGGCCCAAGCGGAACCTTAGAAAGAATTTCCGTCCACGCAGCCTTCTCGTCCGGTTCACCGTTGCTCACGCAAGCATCGATCGAGGCCTGGGGTGGAAAATTGCCGGTAAAGTAGCTGGTGTCGATATCAACCCCGTGGATGACGCCCCGCGCGCCAAGCGTGACGATGCAGAAATCATGACCGCCGCCCCGCCGCCGCCGCGACTCCCAGCCGTCCATATATTTGCCGTTGGCGTCGTACTTCTCGGGATCGAAGGTAGGCGAAGCGTCGGCCAGCAGGCGTGACTTGTCAGCGAAAAACTCATCGCTGGCATGAATCGCCTTCGCCCCAAGCCGGGGTGAGGCCAAATTGATGGCATTCCGCGCAAAGGCCGGAAGATCGGGAGGGGCAGGGTCCATGATTTGCCTTCTAATGCCAAGCGATCCTACAATGATACGGGTCATCGATGCATCGGGAAAAGGAGGAAAACATTGGCCTATGCGCAGCCGCAAAACCTCCGTGAGGCGGTCGCCGCGCTGGCTGGCCGCGAAGCGTTAGTTCTGGCGGGCGGCACGGATATTTTCCCCGCCCACACCGGCAAGCCGCTGCCCGGCAACATCGTCGATGTCTCGAAACTGGCCGAACTTCGCGGCATCGCGGAGGAGCGCGATCATTATCGCATCGGCGGCGCCACCCGCTGGACCGATATTCTCAGCGCCGGTCTGCCGCCAGCCTTCGATTGCCTGAAGCAGGCGGCGCGTGAAGTGGGGTCGATCCAGATTCAAAACCGCGGCACCCTTGCCGGAAATCTCTGCAACGCCTCTCCCGCGGCGGATGGCGTTCCACCCCTCCTGGCTCTTGATGCCGAGGTCGAACTCACAAGCCTCGACCAGGTCCGCCGCATTCCGCTTTCAGCCTTCATCACCGGCTACCGCCAGACGGCGCTTGCAAGAGGTGAAATCCTGTCCGCCGTTCTGGTGCCGAAATCATTTGGCGAAGCGCGATCTTCTTTCGTCAAGCTCGGCGCCAGACGATACCTCGTGATCTCCATTGTCATGGCTGCCGCTGTTGTCCAGCGCGGGGCCGATGGCCGCATCGAAGACGCGCGCATCGCCGTGGGCGCTGCATCGGCGGTGGCCCAACGTCTGGGAACTCTCGAACATGACCTAGAAGGTTTAGCAGGGAATGTGCGTCCGTCCTCTATTGTTGCCAGGCATCATATCTCAGAACTATCGCCGATCGACGACGTGCGCGCGACGGGAGCCTATCGAAGCGATGCAGCACTTCATCTGATTCGCGAAGCATTGGACATTGCCACTCGTGATTGACGCGATTTCATTCATGCTGAATGGGCGCGAAGTCGAGTCCCGCGCCGATCCATCGCGCCGCCTTACGCAGATGCTGCGCGATGACCTCGGCTTCACCGGCACGAAGGTTGGTTGCGATGCCGGCGATTGCGGCGCCTGCACGGTGTTGATCGATGGAGAACTCGCTTGCGCCTGTCTCCTCGCCGTGGCTCAAGTCGCGGGTGCCAAAGTTGTAACCATCGAAGGTCTGCCGCATGCAACGAAATCGGGAAAAGCCTTGCAGCGGGCGTTCCTGGCGCGCGGCGCCGCCCAATGCGGCATCTGTACGCCGGGCATGCTGGTTTGCGCCGCGAAACTGTTGGAAACGAACATGAACCCGGATGAAGCGGCGATTGCCGATGCGCTTGCCGGCGTGCTCTGCCGCTGCACCGGCTATCGCAAGATCATCGACGCCGTGATCGATGCCGCCGGGGGGCGCAGCGGAATTGGTGTTCAACCCGCCGCCGGGTGTGCTGTCGGTTCCCAAGTCGTGAGGCTGGACGGCGCGCCAAAAATTTCCGGCACCGAGGCCTATGGGGCAGACAACATTCCCCGCGATGCGCTTTTCGTGCGGGCCGTCCGGTCGCCCTATCATCGCGCCAACTTTACCTATGGCGATCTCGAAGCCTACCGCGCCGCCAATCCAGGCATCGTCCGTGTACTGACGTCGCAGGATGTTCCCGGGCGTAATTTTTTCGGCGTCATTTTAGCTGATCAGCCGGTATTCGCCGTAGATGAAACCCGCTTCCGTGGTGAGGCGGTGGCCGCCGTGATCGGCGAGCACGATGCAATCGAAGCCCTCGATCTTTCGGTTTTTCCGGTGAGCTGGACCGAGTTAAAACCGCTTATGACAATGGACCAAGCCCTATCCGCCGGCGCGCCTTTGCTCCATTCCGGCCGGCCTGGCAATGTGCTGGTGGAGGGCCGAGTGGTGCGCGGCGACGCCGATGCGGCGATGGCTGCTGCACCTTGCGTTATCGAAGGTCAATTCGAATCCGGTTTCGTCGAGCATGCCTATGTTGAGCCCGAGGCCGGCTGGGCGCGCCGCGCCGGTGACCGTGTCGAAGTCACCGTCTCCACGCAATCGCCCTATCTCGACCGCGACGGCACCGCGGCGATCCTCGGAATTTCCCCGCAAGACGTCCGCATCATTCCCTCAGCCTGTGGTGGCGGCTTTGGCTCGAAGCTCGATCTTTCGGTGCAGCCCTTCGTGGCGCTTGCGGCTTGGGTCACGGGCCGCCCCGCCGCCATGGTTTATACGCGTCCTGAATCCATCATGGCCACCACCAAGCGCCATCCCGCCCGCATGCGCTCGCGCATGGGTGCGAGCCTTGATGGCCGCATCACCGCCATGGATTTCGATGGCGATTTCAACACCGGCGCCTATGCCTCCTGGGGGCCGACCGTGGCCAACCGCGTGCCGGTCCATGCTTCGGGTCCCTATGTGGTGCCGAATTACCGCGCCCACGCCCGCGCCATTCTCACCAACTGCGTGCCATCGGGCGCCTTTCGCGGCTTCGGCGTGCCCCAGACCGTGATCGCGCAGGAACAAATGCTCGACATGCTGGCAGCAAAACTCGATCTTGATCCACTAGAATTCCGCATCCTCAATGCGCTTTCCAACACGACGCCCACCGTGACGGGCCAAGTTATGGGCGATGGCGTAGGCTTCCGCGATTGCCTCGAGGCGTTGCGGCCCCATTGGCAAAGGGCGAAGAGTGTGGCGCAAGTGTTCAATGCCCAAAGCCATGCAAAGCGCCGCGGCGCCGGAGTAGCCGGAATGTTTTACGGCTGCGGCAATACTTCGCTGCCCAATCCCTCGACGATCCGCCTCGGCCTCAAGCCCGATGGCCGCCTGTCATTGCATCAGGGCGCGGTCGATATCGGCCAAGGCTCCAACACGGTGATCGCCCAGATTGCCGCCGATGCCGTGGGCCTTCCCCTCGATCTCGTCGATCTCATATCCGCCGACACCGATTTGACTCCCGATTGCGGCAAGACCTCGACCTCGCGTCAGACCTTCGTCACCGGCAAGGCCGCCGAACTCGCAGGCTTGGCCCTCCGCCGCCAAATCCTGCGCCTTGCCAACGCCGGCGACGATGCTCGCATCGAAATCGCAAACGGAAAAATTACAATCAAGGACTCCTCAATCATCCGCGCCGTCGCACTGCACAATCTGCCATCCCGCCAATACGGTTATGTTCTGTGTGCAGAGGAATCTTTCGATCCGCCGACCAGCCCGCTCAATGCCAATGGTCAGGGGTCGCCCTATGCTGTCTATGGCTTCGGCGCCCACATGGCGGAAGTCGAAGTTGATCTCAATCTGGGTACAGTAAAAGTGCTGAAGGTAACGGCGGCCCACGATGTCGGCCGCGCCATCAACCCGATCCTGATAGAGGGCCAGATCGAGGGCGGCGTCGCCCAGGGCATCGGCATGGCGTTGATGGAGGAATTCACGCCGGGCCGGGGTGAAAACCTGCACGACTATCTGATCCCCACCATCGGCGATGTGCCGCCGATTGAATCCATTCTGGTGGAATGCCCCTCATCCGCCGGTCCCTATGGCGCAAAGGGCATCGGCGAACAGGCGCTGATCCCCACAGCCCCCGCGATCCTCAACGCCATCGCTCACGCCACCGGCGTTCGCATCACGCGGACCCCGGCCACGCCGGAACGCGTGCGCGCCGCGATCCTCGCCGAGGGCGGCGCACCATGAACGCGCCCGACAACAAGATCCGCTGCGATGCCTGTCCCGTGCTTTGCTACATCCGCGATGGCGGCCTTGGCGCCTGCGACCGCTATGCCAATCGCTCCGGCCAACTGGTCCGCGTCGATCCCCAGGTCGTGCTGGAACGCGCCATCGATGGCGGCGGCAAGATCGTCTCGTTCCTCGATCACAGCAAGCCGTGGGATGGGGACGTTATTGCTCCCGGCAACAAATTCCTGACCGCGATCGGTGCTGGCACCACCTATCCCGACTATAAACCCGCGCCCTTCATCGTCTCCTCCGAGATTGACGGCGTCGATATGGTGACCGTGGTGACGGAGGGCATCTTCAGCTATTGCGGCGTCAAGGTGAAGATCGATACGGATCGTCACCTGGGCGCCGAATGCGCCGCCGTCCGCGTCGAGGGTGAGCAGATAGGCCATGTCACCACCGCCGAATACGGTTCGCAAATGCTGGCACTCGGCGGCGTGCGCCATCTAACCGGAGGTTCCAAGAAGGAAGGCCGTGTCACCTGTGAAGCGCTACTCAATCTCTGCAATGGCAAACCTGTTGAAGCCGCCGTCGATGGCGGCGCTAGCGTGGTGATCGAGGCGGGCAGGGCGCCGATTGTCAACGGCGTCACCGAACAGCGCATGCGGGTGGGCTGCGGCTCCGCCACCGTCGGCATGTTCGCCAGGCAATGGCAGGGCCATGTCGACGAGGTCGTGGTCGTTGACGATCACATCACCGGCGTTCTTTCCGAACATCAAGCGGGAAAATTTCTCGGCGTGCCGGAAACCGGCATAAAAATGAAAGGCCATCGCTCGACACCCGGCCGCTATTTCAAGGTGGCCGAGCCCGGCACCGGCTGGGGCGGCACAAATCTCACCGATCCACTGACCATCCTCAAGCCCTTCGATTCCACGAAAGCCCGGCCCGGCTTGCGGCTTCTCATGGTCTCCACCACCGGCGAAAACGCCGCCTATTTCGAACTCGACAACGCTTGCATGCCCGTGGAGAAGGAGTTGCCCCAGGCGCTCAAACAATCCGTCGAACGCATTGCCGAAAACTGCGAGCCGGCTCTTTCAACGGTTCTCTTCATGGGCGGGGCCGGAGGCTCGCTCCGCGCCGGTGTCACGGAAAACCCCGTGCGCCTGACAATGTCGGTGAAAGACGCGCTCACCCGTGTCACCGCGGGCGGCGCTCCCGTCTATGTTTGGCCGGGCGGCGGCATCACGTTCATGGTTGACGTCACAAGATTGCCCGCCAACGCCTTTGGCTACGTTCCAACGCCAGCCCTCGTGGCTCCCATCGAATTCACCATGCGCCGCAGCCACTATGCCGCCCTGGGCGGCCACATGGAAAACGTGCGGCCGTTAGGTGAGATCATCGCGGCGCGCAAGCCATGACAAGGAGCACAGCCCATATGCTGCCCGATGGCCGCAGGCTTCATCTCCACGATGGCCCCATCGATCTTGTTATCTGCGCCGAGGGAGGCGAAGTGGCTCGGGCCTATGAAGCGGCGCGTACGAGGTTCGCAACCATCCTCGACGAATTATGTGCGGAGCTAAACTTGTTGCGTCAGCCGGTGGGCGCTGAGCCCAAAGGCGTTGTTGCACGCCGCATGTGGCGCGCCACTCTGCAGCATGCGCGCCACACTTTCATCACACCCATGGCCGCCGTTGCCGGCGCCGTTGCCGAAGAAATTCTCTCCACCATGGTTGCCGCCGCCGATCTTGAGCGCGCCTATGTCAACAACGGCGGCGATATCGCCCTGCACCTCGCACCGTCGCACGAATTTCAAGTGGGCCTCGTTGACCGCCCCGATAGCCCCTCGCTGTTCGCCCAAACGCGCATTCACTCGTCCAGCCCGGTGCGCGGCATCGCCACCAGCGGCTGGCGCGGCCGCAGCTTCTCGCTCGGCATCGCCGATGCCGTCACCGTACTTGCCGCCACAGCGAGCGCCGCCGATGCGGCCGCCACCATCATCGCCAATGCCGTCGATCTCCCTGGCCATCCCGCGATCACC
>JBGTNZ010000158.1:0-2084 GCA_041742805.1 Aestuariivirga sp. | reverse complement strand
GAGATCGAGGTCGGTGATCACCGTCTCGGTCGCGTATCGCCTGGACATCTGCCAGGCGACATTGTGGGCGATGGTGCTGGACCCTACCCCGCCCTTGGCGCCGACGAAGGCGATAACCTTGCCAACGGGCGCCGATTTGGGGTCATGAAAGAGATTGGCTATGGTTTCGATGATCTGTATCTGATGGAGAGGCGCCACCAGATATTCGCTGACGCCCTGCCGGATGAGTTCGCGATAGAGGATCACGTCATTGAGATGGCCGATGACGATAACCTTCGTATCGGGTTGGCAAACATGAGCGAGTTGAGCCAGTTCCGACAGGATCACATCGCGCGAGCCGTGCGATTCCACGAGAAGCACATTGGGCGTCGCCTGGGTTTGGTAAACCTGCGCCGCCGCCATGATGCCGCCCAGCTGGATGGCCACATGGGCCCTCGACATGCGCCGGTCAGTGGCGGCGGCCTGCATCGCTTCGGCCGTTTGCTGATTGTCGCAGAAGGCCTGAATGTTGACGCGCGGCACGAGAGCCACGAGGCCGTGCTCGCCGGTCTGTGGGCCTGTGGCCTGAAGTGCGGTATTCATCATGATGTCGATCCTGCCAATTCGTATTTTGGGTCAGCCGCGTTTTATCGGCTCGCGGCCGGAGCGAAGGAAGAGCCGAATGAGGAACTCCCCGCGGCTTCCGCACCTTGGTAATAGATGGTCATGGCGGCCGTGCGGTTGGCGGCGGTCACCGGCGACATGGCGCGTGGCCGCTCGAAATCTTCCGGATTGGCAACCATGGCCGCGATGTTGTGCTGGGTGGCGCAGCCGTAATTCACGTACGGCGTATTGTTCGGGACGTCAGCGAGGTTGTCGGACCAGTCGCCGCATTCCGCAGTCACCGCGACCTTTCGCAGATAACTGATCTGGACCGGGGCTGACGCGCCACCGGGGTAAGATGCTACCCGTATCATGGCCCTGGGCACGCCTTGATTTACAAAGACCCCGGCGATGTCCTGAGCTATCCGGCGCCCCCGGGCTCCGCCCGACGGCCATTTAATGGAGATTTTGGTCTCGGCGTTTTGACGGGCATCCGCTGCGAAATTTGCCGCAGCGTTGATTTGCTCTCGCGTCAGTCCTCCCGCGCGGGCGGCAATGCCCATCTTCACCGGCGCCTTCCTTACGGTGATCGGATAGCGCTCGTAATGGGCTGTGGGCACATAATCATCCTCAAGCGCGATCTCACCTTGGCTGCAGCCTGAAAGCGCCACGGCGGTCAGAAGCAGCATAGTCGATCCAAAAAGGGAGGAGGCCGGCCTCGTTATGTTTTTCTGCATGATGCTCTCGCTACGCTACTCAATGATGAAGCCGATATTGCCGTGATAGACGCCGTCCGGGTGTGTGCCGGCGGTGCCGTAGACCTTGTTGAGACGACCGAACAGGATGGTTTGCCGGTCGGATGGAACATTGAGGCGATCGACCGGTGAGGCAAGCTGGCTCTCGTGCACGGGATTTACGATATAGGGCGTAACGATGACCGCCAGTTCCGTCATTTCCTGCTGAAATTGCCGGCTTCTGAAGAGTGCTCCCAGGACGGGCAAGTTCTTGAGGCCGGGCGTGCCGTCCACCTGTTGTTGGGTTACATTCTTGATTAGGCCTGCCATCACCATGGAACCGCCGCTGGGAATTTCCACAGTGGTTTCCGCCTGGCGTGAATCAACCGTTGGGAAAGTCCCGACGTCGGCTGCTCCCCTTTCGCTGACTTCAGTGGCGATCTTCAGGCTAATGCGCCCTTCCGTCAGCACAACGGGCGTGAAATCCAAAGTAACGCCAATGGGCCTGAAGGTTATGGTGCAGTCCCTTATCGCATTAGAAAAATTGCATTCTTCATAGGGAAGCTCGCCGCCGGCGTGAAACTTCGCGGCAGCGCCCGAAACTGCAGAAAGGGTGGGTTCCGCCAGGGTATGGACCAGGCCTTCCGATTCCAGGGCGCGAATGGTCCCATCGATGCTGAAATTGGTGTTTGAGTAGCTGGCTCCGCCCACGACATTTGAAAATGCCGACAGGGGGTTTGCAGAAATAAATCCAAGGCCAAGAGTGCC
>JBGTNZ010000157.1:0-6538 GCA_041742805.1 Aestuariivirga sp. | reverse complement strand
CTGCGCGCATGGCGGCGATGATGGCTTCGCCCGCGGCCATGCCAAGCGAGCCGCCCATGAAGGCGAAATCCTGCACCGCGATGACGATGGGGAGTTCATCGAGCGTGCCGTGGCCGGCGAGGATCGCATCCTCAGCACCGGGTTTCTGGCGGGCTTCCTTCAGGCGATCGGCATATTTGCGCTCGTCACGGAATTTGAGCGGATCGTGGGGCGCTGTGGGGAGTGCGATCTTTTCGTAGGCGCCATTATCGAACATGGAGGCCAAGCGCACTTCCGGCGCCATGCGCATGTGATAGCCGGAACCGGGGATGACGAACTGATTGGCCTCGAGATCCTTGTAGAAGACCATCTGGCCCGAATCCGGGTCCTTGATCCACATGTTCTCAGGCACCTCGCGCTTGACGCCGAGGATCGAGCGGATTTTCGGACGGACGAAATTCTTGATCCAGTTCAAGTGTGGTTCCTCAAGCCGCTGGCGATATCGCTGACCAGCGTATGCACGGCTTTTACCGTTTTGGCGGTGGGTTTGCCAGCTTTTGTGAGGCTGTCTTTGACGGCGCTGACCAGCGCGGAGCCGACGACGACGCCATCGGCATCCTCGGCAATGGCGCGCGCCTGTTTGGCCGTCTTGACACCGAAGCCCACGGCGATGGGGAGGCTGGTGTGCTTCCTGAGGCGATTGACGTTGGCCTTAACGCTTTTGAGATCAGGCGCTTTGGTGCCGGTGATGCCGAGGACGGAGACGTAATAGACGAAGCCGCTGGTGTTTTTGAAAACCTTGGGCGCGCGCTTGTCATCGGTCGTCGGCGTGGCGAGGCGAATGAAGTTGAGATCGGCATTCATGGCGGGGAGGCAGAGTTCATCATCTTCCTCCGGCGGCAGATCGACGACGATCAGGCCATCGGCACCGGCGGCCTTGGCATCCTTCAGGAATTTCGGAACGCCATAGACGTAAATCGGATTGTAATAGCCCATGAGAACGATCGGCGTGTTGGTGTCGCCTTTGCGGAAAGCGGCGACCATGGCGAGCGTTTTCTTCATGGTCTGACCCGACTGGAGCGCGCGGAGGCCCGCCGCCTGAATCGCCGGACCATCGGCCATCGGATCGGTGAAGGGCATGCCGAATTCTATAATGTCGGCACCGGCAGCGGGAAGGCCATTAATAATCTTGAGCGAAGTCTCGTAATCGGGGTCGCCCGCCGTGACGAATGCAACGAGCGCGGCCCGGCGTTGGGCTTTCAGATCGGCGAAACGGCGGTCGATGCGGGTGGTCACAGTTTGACGCCCAGAATATCGGCGACGGTGAAGATGTCCTTGTCGCCGCGGCCGCACATGTTCATGACGAGGAGGTGGTCTTTGGGTTTGGTGGGGGCGAGCTTCATGACGTGGGCCAGCGCGTGGGCGGGTTCGAGGGCTGGGATGATGCCTTCTTGGGCGCAGCAGAGCTGGAAGGCGGCAAGGGCTTCCTTGTCGGTGGCGGATACGTAGTTCACGCGCTTCATGTCGTGCAGCCATGAATGCTCAGGGCCGATGCCCGGGTAATCGAGGCCGGCGGAAATGGAATGGCCTTCGGTGATCTGGCCGTCATCATCCATGAGGAGATAGGTCCGGTTGCCGTGGAGGACGCCGGGCTTGCCGCCGGTGATGGAGGCTGCGTGTTTCTTGGTGCGGAGGCCGAGGCCTGCGGCTTCGACGCCGTAGATTTCAACATCCTTGTCATCGAGGAAGGGGTGGAACAGGCCCATGGCGTTGGAGCCGCCGCCGATGCAGGCGACGAGCGAATCCGGCAGGCGGCCTTCGCGGGACAGCATCTGCCGCTTGGTTTCAACGCCGATCACCGACTGGAAATCGCGCACCATTTCAGGGTACGGATGGGGGCCGGCGACGGTGCCGATGCAGTAGAAGGTGTCTTCGACATTGGCGACCCAATCGCGGAGCGCTTCGTTGAGCGCATCCTTCAAGGTGCGCGAACCGGAGAGGGCTGGGATGACTTCGGCGCCCAGGAGCTTCATGCGGAAGACGTTGGGCTTCTGGCGGGCCATGTCGACTTCGCCCATGTAGACGATGCATTCAAGGCCGAAGCGGGCGCAGGCGGTGGCGGTGGCGACGCCGTGTTGGCCCGCCCCAGTCTCGGCGATGATGCGCTTCTTGCCCATGCGGCGGGCGAGGAGGATTTGGCCCATCACATTGTTGATCTTGTGGGCGCCGGTGTGGTTGAGCTCGTCGCGCTTGAAATAGATTTTGGCTCCGCCAAGATGGTCCGTCAGACGTTCGGCGAAATAGAGGGGGCTTGGGCGGCCCACATAGTGCTCGAGGAAGGAATCAAGCTCCGCCTGGAACGACGGATCGGCCTTGGCGTCCTTGTAGGCCTGCTCCAATTCAAGGATGAGCGGCATCAGCGTTTCGGCGACGAAGCGGCCGCCATAGATGCCGAAGAGGCCGTTCTCGTCGGGGCCATTGCGGAAGGAATTGACGGGAGCCACGGTCATGGGGCTGTTCTAGCTGGCCGACTTCGCCGCCTCAATGAATTTCCGGATGAGGGCGATATCCTTGATACCGGGTGCGCTTTCGACGCCGGAAGAGACATCGACGAGGGCAGCACCCGAGATGCGGATCGCCTCGGCGACATTGGCAGGGGTGAGGCCGCCGCCTAGCATGAAGTTGCCGGAAGTGCCCCGCAGCAGCGCCCAGTCGAATGAAACTCCCATGCCGCCGGGTAGCGCTCCGGGGGGAGTCTTGGCGTCGTAAAGGATCAGCGCGGCCTTGCCGGCATAGGCGGAAGCCCGCGCGATGTCGGCGGCATCCTTGACCTTGATGACCTTGATGACAGGCTTGCCGGTGAGGGCGTGGATGGCAGCGATCCGTTCGGGGATTTCATTGCCATGGGCTTGATAGAGGTCGGGCTCCACCATGCGATTGATGTTGGCGATGGCGGTGTCATCGAGATCGACGATGAGGGCGACGATACGGGCCTTGCCGCGGGCGCGAGCGGCCAAGGATGACGCCTGTTCAAGAGAGATGTAGCGCGGACTCGCGGGGTAGAACACCAGGCCCACGAGATCGGCTTCGGCGGCGAGCGCCGCATCCATGGTCTCAGAAGTCGAGAGCCCGCAGATCTTGACTTCAACCGGCATGGCAGCTTGCCAGAATAGCTTGCGCGGCGAGAGCGGGATCGGCCGCCCCGGTGATGGCGCGGCCGATCACCAGAATATCGGCGCCTGCCGCGAGCGCAGCAGCGGGTGTCGAAACGCGCTTTTGATCCTGTGTGGTCTCGCCGGTGCGAATGCCGGGAACGACCGTCAGGAAATCTTTGCCCATGGCTTTGCGGATGCTTGCCGTGTCATGGGCACTGCAGACGACGCCGTCGAGGCCCGCCTTGCGGGCAAGTTCGGCGAGTGAGCGTGCGTGGTCTTCTGTGTCCTTGGCGGAATCGAAACCGGCGGCGTGGATATCGCCGTCGGAGAGACTGGTGAGGATGGTGACGGCGATGAGCTTGGCGCGTCCGGCCACTCCATCGCGGGCGGCTTTCATCATGTCGAGGCCTCCCGTGGCGTGAACGTTGACGATGGCGGGAGGTGGCGACAGGTTCATGAGAGCAGACATGGCCGATGCCACTGTGTTGGGGATGTCGTGCAGTTTTAAATCAAGGAAGGTTGGTAGCCCTTCGGCGGCGATTGTCTCGTAACCTTTGGGGCCATGAGCGTAGAAGAATTCCATGCCGATTTTCAGGTAACCGGCGTGAGGTCTCAGGTTTCGCGCAAGGCTTCTCGCCCGCTCGAGATCGGGCGTGTCGAGGGCAATGCAGATCGGTGACGAAGCAAGATGTTGCAAAGGGCCCTCATCCGGCCTTCGGCCACCTTCTGCCATGCCTTACGGCACAGGAGAAGGCATAAACTTGATGTGCCTTCTCCCGTCCGAAGGATGGGAGAAGGTGCCCGACAGGGCGGATGAGGGCTCTTCGGATCACGCCGCCTTTTGGTATACCATGATGGCGGTGGCAAGGTCTTCAAGCGCGGTGCCGCAGGATTTGAAGAGGGTGATTTCGGAGGGCGAGCCGCGGCCCTTGGCGGTGCCGCGGCAGAGGTCGAAGAGATCGCCCTGGATGCTGGCGAAATCGAATTTTCCCTCATCGCGGGCCTGGAGGAGATCGCCGGCTTCGGCCATGGCACCCTCGCGGGTGTCGACGAAGACGCGGGAACGCTGGACGGTGTCGCCATCGGTTTCGCGCATGGTGGGCTTGAAGGCGCCGGCCAAATCTACATGCGCGCCGGGCTTCAGCCATTGGCCCTTGACGATAGGAGACGTGGAGGTGGTGACGCAGCTGATGATGTCGGCTTGGCGGATGGCGGACTCGAGGTCGCTCACCGGTGCTGCATCGAGGCCACCGGCCTTGAGTTCATTTGCAAGAGTTTCGGCCTTGGCTGGAGAACGGTTATAGATGGCGATGTGCTTGATGGGCCTGACGGCGGCGTGGGCGCGGACGAAATGTGCGCCCAGGGCACCTGCCCCGACCAACACCATGCGGGAAGCATCATTTCGTGCGAGATAATCGGCGGCGAGCGCTGAGGCAGCCGCCGTGCGGCGGCGCGTGATTTCGGTGCCGTCCATCATGGCGACGGTAGCAGCGGTTTTGTTGTCGATCAGCAGGTAACTGGCTTGAACGGTGGGGAGGCCCTGGGCAGCATTGTCGGTTTTGACCACTACGGTCTTAAGACCGGTCCATTCCTTCGACCAGGCGGGCATAAGCAGCAAGGTCGATGCGCCGGAGGTTTCGTGGTGGTGGCGCACCGGCGTGGTGTAGCTGGCGCGGAAAGCCTCGCGGAGGGCTTTGACGATGTCCTGGTAAGGGGCGAGCTTCGCCAGTTCGGGCGCGGAAACTATTTTCACAGGGGGGCGTTGCCGGTTGACACGATGTCTTGCGAACGGGCTTCGCGCTTCAGCATTTCCTGATCCTGCTGGGCGCGGATCAATTCGATGCGCGCTTCCCTCGCGGCCCGCCGCCATTTGCCATGGGCGAACCAGGCGGCGATCCAGCCGGCGATGAGGCCTGCGAAGACGCCGCAGAAGAACAGCACCCAGAGGGGCATGTTGATCGAGGCAAAGGGCTGATCGCGCGAGAAGGGATCGAAGGAGACGACGGTCCATTGCCGGTTGGCGACGGCGAAAGCTGCCACGGCGATGGCGATGGGCAGGCCCACGATCCAGTTGAAGATGCGTTTGAGGGTCATTGCGAAAGAGCCCTCACCCGCCCTTCGGGCACCCTCTCCCATGCTGCGCACGAGAGAGGGCGATAATCGTTGAGAGTTGTGCCTTCTCCCGTGCCGTGAGGCATGGGAGAAGGTGGCCGGAGGCCGGATGAGGGCCTCTTTGCAACGGACGACGTCTAATTTTTCGCATTAAGTCTTTCGCGGAGTTCCTTGCCGGTTTTGTAGAACGGCACGCGTTTGGCGATCACTTCCACCGATGAGCCGGTGCGCGGGTTGCGGCCCATGCGGGCGTTGCGCGATTTTACTGAAAACGCGCCGAAGCCGCGAAGCTCGATGCGGTTGCCGTCCTTCATGGCGTTGATGACTTCATCGAGAATGGTGTTGACGATGCGCTCGATGTCGCGGTGGTATAGATGCGGGCTTTTGTCGGCGATCTTCTGCACAAGTTCGGACTTGATCATGTCTTTCAGCCCCCGCTGCGTTTCCCTTAGAAGTAAGGGTGCCAAAGCACGAGGAGACCGTCAAGCCTTGCGATCTCGGCTCTCTGGCGAAGGCCCGACAGGCCCATGGCCTTGAGCACGCCGTCGGCTATGGAAAACCCCAATCCGGTGGGATCGGTGTTGGCCGACGGTTTCCAGTCGACCACTTCCGTCTCCGCCGCGATTTTCTTTTCACTTTGCAGCCAGGCCACCGCCCTGTCCTCGCCGCCGATCTCGTCGACGAGTTTTACTTCGACAGCTTGGCGGCCCGTATAGACGCGGCCGTCAGCGAGAATCTTCACTTGCTCCGGCGCAAGCTTGCGGCGCTCGGCGACAAGGCCCGTGAACCAAAGGAAACTGTCGTGCACCAGCTCGGCCGAGACCTGCCGGACCTTGTCGGAGGCGGGCTTATAGGGCGTGGGCTCAGCCTTGAGTTCGCCGGACTTGATCTCTTCCATCCTGATGCCGAGCGTTTCCAGAAGTTTCGAGATTTCAGGGAACGAGAAGATAACGCCGATCGAACCGGTGATGGTGTTGCCGCGCGCCACGATGTGATCGGCGGCGATCGCCGTGATGTAGCCGCCCGAGGCAGCGACCGTGTCCATGACGGCGACGACGGGTTTCACAGCGGCGATCTTGCGGATCGCTTCATAGAGGGCTTCCGAGCCCGCGGTGGTGCCGCCCGGACTGTCGATGCGGAGGATTACGGCCTTGACGGTTGCGGATTCGGAAAGCTGCTCGAGCAGATCGAGTGTTTCCTCGTCGCCGGTGATCAGGCCGTCGATATGAATGCGCGCGATGTGATTGTTGAACTTGCCGAGGCCGCCGGGCGTCCACAGCAGGGCGGCGAGG
>JBGTNZ010000156.1:0-3345 GCA_041742805.1 Aestuariivirga sp. | reverse complement strand
GCGGCAAGTTGGCGGACAACGGTGGTTTCGTCGGCAAAGAGCTTGGCGGCGATGGCGGAGCGGTTCGGCAGCGGCGGCATGAAAACTCCCTGAATCGGCGTTGGTTTGCCACAACTCGCGAACTGCTTCTACCGAAACCGGGGTCATGCTATCGCAGGCGCCGACCATGAAAATCTATCTCGCCGGACCGGAAGTATTTCTGCCCAACGCCCGTGAAATGCTGGACCGCAAGGCCGCTTTGGCACGCGCCGCCGGCTTCATCCCGCTGAGTCCGGGCGATCTCGAGCTACCACCATCGGAAACGGTGCGGGATAAAGGCCTGGCGATCAGCGCGGTCGACGAACAAATGATGTATGAGGCCGAGGGCGTCATCGCCAATCTGACACCCTATCGGGGCATTTCCGCCGATGTTGGCACCGCTTACGAAGTGGGCTTCATGTGCGGCCTGGGCAAGCCTGCCTATGCCTACACCAATGTCGCGCGCGGTCATCTTCAGCGCCAGATAGATTACTATGGCGGACGCTACACCACCGACGCATCGGGCCACTTTCGAGGGCCTGATGGACTTACCGTGGACAATTTCGACATGATGGACAACCTCATGCTCCCCGGCGGCATCGAGCGCCGCGGTGGCGTGGTGGTGATCGGCGATGCCCCGCCAGAGAGCGTCGATACCGATACCAGAGCCTTCGAGGAGTGTCTTCGCCTTATGGCCGCGAAATATCTGCGGGCCGGCAGGTGAAGCCGAAGATCGTTCGAACCGTTGCAGCCCTTCGCCGCGAAACCGCCAGGTGGCGCGCTGATGGCCGCAATTACGCGGTCGTGCCCACCATGGGCGCTGTGCATGAAGGCCATCTCGAGCTCGTCCGCGCAGGAGGCAGACGCGCGGACCGCGTCATCACCACTATCTTCGTAAACCCAAAACAGTTTGCCGCCCACGAGGATCTGAGCATTTATCCCCGCGATGAGGCGGGCGATCTCAGCAAGCTGGGATCGGCCGGCGCCCATCTTGTTTTCGCGCCTGCGGCGGAAGAGGTTTACCCTGAGAATTTTGCAACGGCCATTTCCTTGGCAGGCCCCGCCAAAGTGGGGCTGGAGGACAGGTTCCGCCCGCACTTCCTCGTGGGGGTTACAACCGTGGTTGCCAAGCTCTTTATCCAAACGGGGGCTGATTTCGCCATGTTCGGCGAGAAGGATTACCAGCAACTCAAGACCGTGGCCCACATGGCGAAGGACCTCGATATTCCCATTGAGGTCGTGGGCGTGCCGACAATTCGCGAATCCGACGGCCTCGCCATGTCATCGCGCAATGCCTATTTGTCGAAATCGGAACGCGCGCTGGCACCCCTAATCTTTCGCACACTGTCCCAGGCGGCGTTGAAAATTCGCGGCAGCACCGATGCGCAAGCTGCCGCGCGGGCAGCTCGCCGCTCGCTTACAGCACAGGGTTTCAAGGTGGATTACGTAGCGGCCCGCAACTCCGAAACACTTAGCCCTCCTGTTGACAAGGCGGAACCCCTCCGCCTCCTCACCGCTGCCTGGCTGGGCAACACACGGTTGATCGACAACGTCGCAGTGTGAACGGTTCTTACAACAATCCCAGCTCCGACAATTCCCGCCGCATTTTCTGCGTCATGCCCTTGGCCGCCACACCCTTCGGCAGATCGCGCGGCGCATCGGCGGCTTCAAGATAGCGCCAGCCCTGGAAAGCGCGCCTGGGCGCCGGGAATACTGGAATGATCCTCGGCTTGAAATCGATCCGGCAGCGCTCGATACCATCCTTGCCTTTCACCGCCACCAGTCCGGCGATGGGCTGCCGGCACAGGATCAGCCCGCGGATCACCCAATAGAGCGATCCTCCGGCCATCTCTTCGCATCGCCTTGGAAACATGCGCGTCACATGGTCGAGCGTATCGCGGCCCGCCTTGGCTTCGCGCACCCAGTGCTCGAGTTCCTCGATTTCACTGACGCCGACGCAAAGCTTGATGAGATTGAGAGCCATTGTTTCCAAAGTGAGATGACGGAGCGCCATCATATGGTAGCATGGGACCGGAGAAAATGACCGGCACGCGGTTTTCCGCAGGCCATCAACAGGAGAAACCCATGTCAAACGCCGTAGCCAAAGTGATCGAACTTAACGCCGCCTCCCCCAAGAGCATCGAGGATGCGGTTGCCAACGGCATTCGCCGCGCTGACTCTACGCTCGATCAGGTCGAAGGCGCTTGGGTCCAGGACATCAAATGCGTAGTGAAAAACGGCAAGATCGCCGAATGGCGGGTCAATCTGAAGGTGACTTTCCTGCTCAAGGAGTAACGCCTGCCTCACGCAGGTGTGAGACATCCGAGCCGCCATTTGATTGGTGAAAAAGGGCGCTCCTTGCAATAGTTGGCTGCGGCCGATACCGGCCGGAAACCCGTTAACAAATGAGGAAACAAATGCAGCATTTTGCCCGGTCCGGTGCGGTTCTAGCCGCCGCCGCCCTGTCGTTCGCCGTGTCTGGCGCAACGCTTCAAATCGCCCATGCCGAAGACGCCAAGGTCCATTGCGTGGGCGTAAATGCCTGCAAGGGCCAGTCCGAGTGCAAGACGGCGAGTTCATCCTGCAAGGGATTGAACGCCTGCAAGGGTCAGGGCTTCCTGTCCATGACCAAGCTGGAATGCGGCGAACAAGGCGGCAAGGAAGGCTAAGGGACAATTGACTGCGGGCCCGCAAGGCCCGCGGTCATGCCTCGCGATGACCATCGCACACCCACCCTTTCTTGGCTTCGGGCTGGGGCTCAGGCCCCAGCACTACCGGGAAATTCTCGATGACTCGCCCAACATCGACTGGTTCGAGGTAATTTCCGAAAACTACATGGTGCCGGGCGGCCAGCCCTTACGCATGCTCGACTGCATCGCCGAGCGCTATCCCGTGGTGATGCACGGCGTGTCCCTGTCGATCGCCTCGACCGCGCCTCTCGACATGGATTATCTCACTGGCCTGAAAGCGCTCGCCGCCCGCGTCAATCCAAAATGGATTTCCGATCATCTGTGCTGGACCGGCGTTCATGGCGTGAACCTGCACGATCTTCTCCCGGTTCCCTATACCGAGGAGGCGCTCTGCCACGTCGTCGACCGGGTTTCGCGCGTTCAGGATTTTCTCGGCCGCCGCATCGCCATCGAGAATGTCTCGAGCTACATGGAATACGCCTGCTCGGAAATGTCCGAATGGGATTTCGTCGGCGAACTGGCAAGGCGCGCGGATTGCTGGCTGCTGCTCGATGTCAACAATGTCTTCGTCTCGGGCATCAACCACACCTTTGTGCCGGCAGCCTTCATCGACGCCATTCCGCAAGAGCGCGTCGTG
>JBGTNZ010000155.1:0-11755 GCA_041742805.1 Aestuariivirga sp. | reverse complement strand
TTCCCGGCTTTGCGGGCATCAAGGTCTTCATGGGCTCATCCACCGGCGAGCTTCTGGTTGAGGATGACGACGGCATCGCGAATATCCTTAGAGTCATCCGCCGCCGCGCGGCCTTTCACAGCGAGGATGAATACCGCTTGTCCGCTCGCAGGAACGAACAGCGCGCGGGCGATCCATCGAGTCATCCTATCTGGCGCGATGCGGAAGCCGCGCGGATTTGCACCGGGCGCCTGTTGCGGCTGGCGCGCGAGGCTGGGAGACGCATCCATGTGCTGCATGTCTCGAGCGCCGATGAATTGCCGCTGCTCGCCGCCAACAAGGATATTGCCACCGTCGAGATGACGCCGCATCACCTGACATTTTCCGCCGATGATTATCAACGCCTCGGGACATTGCTACAGATGAACCCTCCGGTGCGTGCAGTCGAACATCGCGACAGCCTCTGGCAAGCGCTCGCTTCGGGGATCACCGATGTCTTGGGCTCCGATCATTCTCCCCACACGCTCGACGAGAAGCAAAAGCCCTATCCCCAATCGCCCTCCGGCATGCCTGGCGTGCAGACACTGGTGCCCATCATGCTGGATTGGGTAAACAAGGGCAGGCTTACAATCGAGCGTTTCGTCGATCTCACTTCCCACGGCCCCGCGCGCATCTTTGGCATGGCGAACAAGGGCCGCATCGCCGAAGGCTATGATGCCGACTTGACCGTGGTCGATTTGAAGCAACGCCGCGAGATCACCAATGACTGGATCGAAAGCCGCTGCAAGTGGACAGCCTATGCTGGTATGACAGTCACCGGCTGGCCGGTTGGCACAGTGGTGCGCGGCCGCCGTGTCATGTGGAATGGCGAGATCATCGGCGAGGCCCACGGCCAGCCCATCAAATTCATCGAGGCTTTGTGACATGCCGTTTCGCGCCATCCTGATCAGCAAGACGGAAGAGGGCCAGAAGGTCGAGTTCGTCAGCCTCACTGAAGCCGATCTGATGGTGGGCGATGTCACCGTTGACGTCAGCCATTCCTCGGTCAATTACAAGGATGGACTCGCGCTTACCGGCAAGGGCCCGATCATCCGCAAATTTCCCTTGATCCCCGGCGTGGATTTCGCAGGGACGGTGCGAACATCGAGTCATCCCCGCTGGAAGCCGGGCGACAAAGTCGTTCTTAACGGCTGGGGCGTGGGCGAACAGCACCATGGCGGATTTTCCGAAGTGGCGCGGGTCTCTGGCGACTGGCTGGTGCCGGTGCCGGAGGGCTGGACCTGTGCTGACGCCATGGCGGTTGGCGTTGCCGGCTTCACCGCAATGCTTTGCGTGATGGCCCTGGAAGAGCAAGGCGTAAAATCCGCGGATGGCGATATTCTGGTGACTGGTGCGGCGGGCGGCGTCGGCACCACCGCCATTGTTCTTCTAAGCCGCCTCGGCTACCGCGTCATCGCATCCACGGGCCGCGTCGCGGAAGAAGGCTTCCTGAAAGCCTTAGGGGCCGCGGGCAGTGTCGACCGGAGTGAATTCAACACGCCCGTCAAGCCGCTGGCCAAGGCGCGCTGGGCGGGCGCCATCGATTCCGTGGGCTCCGTGACGCTCGCCAATGTGCTGTCGCAAACCAATCCAGAGGGAACCGTGGCCGCCTGCGGACTCGCGCAAGGCATGGACCTTCCCACCTCGGTCGCGCCCTTCATCCTGCGCGGCGTCAAGCTCATTGGCATCAACTCGGTGACCACGCCTTTACCGCGCCGGCTGGCGGCGTGGGAACGCCTGGCCGGCGATCTTGATTTAGGAAAACTCAAGCGGCTAACCACCCACGTGAAGCTCGAGGATGTGCCGGCAATTGGCGCCGCCATCGTCAAAGGCCAGGTGCGCGGCCGCGTCGTTGTCGATATCGGCTGAGCTACTGCTTCGTCTTGCTGAGGGTGAATTCGCCGGCCCGGATGCGGTCCGGCAGGCGTTCGCACATCACCGCCACCGGTTCCTCGCCATAGGATGCGATCATGTCGGAAAGCGCGGCAAAAATCGCCGCCGTGGCGATGCAGTCGGGATCGAGCCCATCATAGATCGCTTCCTCCCAGGCATCGAGAATATAGCGGAGCGCCAGGTGCTTGGCCTCCGCCGCGCTTGGTGGATCGAGCGTTCTGTCATTGATTTTGAGCATCCCACCGCCACATTAGCAACTATGCGGGTCCGGGCGACTCGATCCTTAAACGAAGGTTAATTTTAAAGGGCCATTTTAAATCAAAGCTTTAGCAGAAGTTTGGCGCGCTCGATGGCATCGCGCACATTGGGCGTGAAGGTGAGATCTTCCAGTTCGGACGGCAGCGCCCAGCGCAGCGCCATGACATCGTCCGATGCCATGGCCTTTCCCGATTTCCACCGGCCGGTGTAGCAGGCGATCAGGTAGGTCCCATCGGGCAGGGCGAGATTATAGACGCCGGATAATTTTTTGAGATCGGCCTTGATTCCGGTTTCCTCAAGCAACTCCCGGTGAGCGGCCGCCAGCAGCGTTTCTCCCGGTTCCAAATGTCCTCCAGGCAGGCTCCACATTCTGGCGAAGGGAGGATTGGCCCGCTGTATGATGAGGACTCGTTGAGCGTGCCAGACGCAGGCGGAGGCGCCGAGCTTAGGGGGTTGGCTCATCGGTATTCGCGCTATCAATTCTGCGCCCCATGCACAGCACCGGGTTCACTTCATAGCCGAGCTTTTCGTAAAATGCGCGTACTCGTGCATTTTCGGCGCGCACCAGAAGATTGATCTTCCACACGCCGCGCTCGCAGAGCCAGGATTCAGCGGCGCGCACCGCCTGCTTGCCAAACCCCTTGCCCTGCAGAGCTGGTTCGACAGCCACGTAGTAGAGCACGCCGCGATGTCCGTCATGCCCAGCCATCACCGATCCAGCGATGCGGCCGTGGGTTTCGCCCACGAGGATTGCCGAGGTCTCGCTGGCGCGCGCGAAGGCGATATCCTTGTAAGGATCGTTCCAGGCGCGGGTGAGCCCGCAATCGCGCCACAGCGCAGCCACCGCCTCCACATCTCCATCCTGCATCTCGCGAAATATCATCAATCCGGAAGCACCTTGCCGGGGTTGAGAATGCCATGTGGGTCGAGCATGTGTTTTACATCCTTCATCAGCCGCAGCTCCACCGGCGATTTTATCCGCGCCATGTGATGGCGCTTCAAGCGCCCGATGCCGTGTTCGGCGCTGATTGAGCCGCCGAACTTCAGCACGATCTCGAAGACCACCGCACTCATCTCTTCCCAGATTTCCAGAAAGGCGTTGGTGTCCATGCCTAGGGGTTGGGAAATATTATAATGGATATTGCCGTCGCCCAGATGGCCGAAGGAGAACAGGCGGGTGCCGGGCATGAAGCGCTCCATGGCGGTTGCCGCCTCATCGAGAAATCGCGGGACCTTTGATACGGGCACGGAAATATCGTGCTTGATCGAGCCGCCTTCGAACTTTTGCGATTCCGACATAAGTTCGCGGATGGCCCACAGCTCGGCCCGCTGGACTCCAGACTGGGCGACGGTTGCATCGCTCACCAGCGCGCGCGTCATCGCTGCCTCAAGGATTTGCTCGAAGCTGCCAGGTGCTGGATCGGAAAGCTCCGCCAGCACGTACCATGGCGATGGCTGGCCGAGCGGATCGCGGACGCCCATGTGCTTTATGGTGAAGCCCAGGGCCAAGAGCGGCATTAGTTCGAAGGCCGTGACGCGATTACCGCTCAACTGGCGCGCCAGCGACAAGAGATCGACGGCGGCCTGGGGCGATGGCACGGCAATGAACGCCGTCTCGTAATGCAGGGGCTTGGGATATAGCTTGAGCACCGCACCGGTGATGATCCCCAGCGTTCCCTCAGCACCGATGAACATATGCTTGAGATCGTAGCCAGTATTATCCTTGCGGAGACGCCTCAGCCCATTCCAGATGCGGCCATCGGCTAGCACCACCTCGAGGCCAAGGCAGAGATCGCGGGCGTTGCCATAGGCGATGACATTGAGCCCGCCCGCATTGGTGGAAAGATTGCCGCCGATGCGCGCTGAACCTTCGGAAGCGAGACTGAGCGGAAACAGGCGATCCACTGCGTCCGCGGCATCCTGCGCCCCTTTCAGCGTGACTCCAGCCTCGACCGTCATCGTATTGTCGGTTGCATCGGCCTCGACAACGCGCGTCATGCGGTCGAGTGAAAGCACCACTTCGGTTCCCGCCTCATGGGGGATTTGCCCGCCGTTCAAACCGGTGTTGCCCGATTGCGGCACGATGGCGGTGCGCATTTCGTTTGCGATGGCCAGGATTTGCGAAACCTCTTGCGTGGAACCAGGCCGCAGCACCATCGGCGATCTCCCATGCCAAAGCCCCCGCCACTCGCGCAGGTAACCCGCCATCCCGGCGGGGTCGCGGATCGCGTTCTTTTCGCCGATCACGGTCGCAAGACGCTTCAGGGTATCCTCGGTAGGGGGAGTGATCATGTGCGGTCCCGTGGCGCCGCGGCGCGCGTGAGCCGATCGTTGATCGCTTCGCCAAGGCCATGATGAGGGATTGGGGCCACCGCTATCGATGTAACGCCGGTGGCGTCGATGTCGTGCAAGAGGCGGAAAAGGTTGGCGGCGGCCTCGACCAGATCGCCCGAAGGCGAAAGCGTATAGGGGCCATGCGCGTGCAGCGGACCGAAGCCCAGATAAGCCTCGCCATTACGGGGGGATTCCACATTGAGCCGGATTTCGGCGCGCGGCGCATAGTGGGTGACGAGTTGGCCCGGCGCGTGGGGCCGCGAGGCGTGAGATTCGATGGCCAATGCAGGACCGGTAATGCGTTCGATCTCAGCCCGCGTTATGCCCCCGTGGCGCAGCAGCTTGGGCGAGGCTTCCAGGAAGCTGACAACCGTCGATTCAACGCCCACCTTGCAGCGGCCGCCATCGAGGATCACCGCGACCTTTGAGCCCAAATGCCGCCGCACATGCTCGGCGGTGGTGGGGCTAACCCGGCCCGAAGGATTAGCGCTGGGTGCTACGACCGGTTTTCCGAAGGCCCTTAGCAACTCAAGCGCTATCGGATGAGAGGGAACGCGGATGGCAATGCTGGAAAGCCCGGCGGACGCCAACAGCGATACCGGGCAATCCGCCTCTCTTTCGACAACCATGCTGAGCGGCCCGGGCCAGAACGCCTCCGTTAGTCTTTTGGCCGCGTCAGGGAATACCCCGAGCCGCGAGGCCGCCGCCATATCGGGGACATGGACGATCAAGGGATTGAAGGCAGGACGCCCTTTGGCCCCATAGACCAGCGCTACCGCCGTGTCATTGGTGGCATCGGCTCCGAGGCCATAGACGGTCTCGGTTGGAAACGCGACAAGGTCGCCCCGCTTCAACGCCTCGGCGGCAGCGGCAATATCATGGACGGCAGGCATGCAGTTGGCGTCTATAGCAGTCTCATGTTGGCCCAGCTACAAGCAGCCATGACCACGGCACTTTTCATGCACGAAGCCTCCCTTTCGCACGCCACACCCGAAGGCCACCCCGAGCGGGCCGACCGGATTAAAGCCATTGACGCTATTTTAGCAACGGCGCCCTTCGAGGGCCTTATGCGGCAGGAAGCGCCGCTTGGCCGCGACGAGGACATCTTGCGGGCTCATTCTGCCGAACATCTGCAACGCATCCGCGCGGCGGCGCCGGAAAGTGGCATTGAATATCTCGATGCCGATACGGCGATGTCGCCGGCGTCGCTGGAGGCGGCACTTCGCGCGATAGGAGCGGCGACCGCCGCCGTCGATCTTGTGTTCGGCGGCGAAGCGGACAATGCCTTCTGCGCCTTACGCCCGCCTGGCCACCACGCCGAGCGCGCCCGGCCCATGGGCTTCTGCTTTTTCAATCAGGGGGCGATTGCGGCTCTCTACGCCCGCGCCCGTCATGGCGCGGCCCGCGTCGCCGTCGTCGATTTCGATGTGCACCACGGCAACGGCACCCAGGATATTTTCTGGTCGGACGCGGATATGTTCTACGGCTCGACTCACCAGATGCCGCTCTATCCAGGAACCGGCTCATCCAAGGAAACCGGTGCCGGCAACATCTTCAACGCGCCGTTGCGGGCGGGCGACGGCGGCGAGCAATTTCGCGACGCCATGGGCTCTGTTATCCTTCCGGCCCTGCACGCTTTCGCCCCCAGCCTCGTCATCATCTCAGCTGGCTTCGATGCGCACCACCGGGATCCCCTCGGAAGCCTGCGGTTGACGGAAGCGGATTTCGGCTGGGCGACGGTGCAATTGATGGAGGTGGCCCGCACTCACGCCGGTGGCCGCGTTGTATCGGTTTTGGAAGGCGGCTATGATTTGCAAGGACTGGCCTCCTCCGTTGGCGCTCATGTGCGGGCACTGATGGGCGGCGGCGACAATCAATCCGGAGATGATTTCTGATGGCTGCCGAGACCAGCGATATTGCGGGCCTGCCTTTTGAGAAGGCGCTGGCGCAACTGGAGGACATCGTCACCAAGCTCGAGTCCGGCAAGGTCGATCTCGAGCAATCGATCTCGATTTACGAGCGCGGGCGAAGCCTCAAGGACCATTGCGAGAAGCTCTTGAAGGATGCCGAGGCCAGGATCGAGAAGATTACATTGAAGCCTGATGGCACAGTAGCGGGAACTGAGCCGCTGGACGTGGAGTAGGCTCCACAATTTGTCATCGCCGGATTCATTCCGGCGACCCATCGTTCAACAAACGCCGGGGTTCGTTGTGCCATGGGTTGCCGGGACAAGCCCGGCAATGACAATTATTGAGAGCTACCCCACTTGTCCCCGGTGGCGGAGAAAGTGATCGGTCAGCACCAGGGCCAGCATGGCCT
The DNA here is from genome assembly GCA_041742805.1 of Aestuariivirga sp. GTDB lineage: Bacteria > Pseudomonadota > Alphaproteobacteria > Rhizobiales > Aestuariivirgaceae > Aestuariivirga. The sequence goes on along the minus strand of JBGTNZ010000155.1, from coordinate 4,933 downwards.
CGCCCACGGGCACGGCGCGGATGCCGACGCAGGGGTCGTGCCGGCCCTTGGTGACGATATCGGCATCCTCTCCCGACGCCGTCACGGTCTTCCGTGAACTGAGGATCGATGACGTGGGCTTGACGGCGAAGCGCACCACGATGTCCTGGCCTGTGGAAATGCCGCCGAGAATGCCGCCCGCGTGGTTGGACAGGAATTCCGGCTTGCCGTGGCGCATGCGGATTTCATCGGAATTTTCCTCGCCCGACAGCAGCGCCGCGCCAAAGCCCGCGCCGATCTCAACGCCCTTCACCGCATTGATGCTCATCATGGCGGCGGCGATATCCTGATCGAGCTTGCCGTAAACGGGAGCACCCCACCCCGCCGGCACGCCCGATGCTGTCACTTCAATGATGGCGCCGCAGGAGGAGCCGGATTTCCGCACGCCGTCGAGATAGCTCTCCCAGGCGGCGGCAGCCTTGGCATCGGGCGAAAAGAAGGGATTCTTGTCCACCTGCGACCAATCCCAATTGGTGCGGTCGATGCCATGCGGACCCATTTGCACGAGCGCGCCCCGAACGTTAACGCCGGGAATGACTTTGCGGGCGACCGCGCCTGCCGCTACGCGCGCCGCTGTCTCGCGCGCCGAGGAACGGCCGCCACCGCGATAGTCGCGCAAGCCATCTTTCGCCTGATAGGTCCAGTCGGCATGGCCCGGGCGGAATTTGTCGCGGATTTCCGCATAATCCTTGGGGCGTTGGTCGGTATTCTCGATCAGAAGCATGATCGGCGTTCCGGTAGTGACGGGGCGTCCCGTGCGGTCGTCCTCGAATACGCCGGAGAGAATTTTCACTGCATCGGCTTCCTGCCGCTGGGTTGTGAAGCGCGATTGGCCGGGGCGGCGCTTATCGAGGAAGACCTGGATATCTTCCGGCTTAAGCGCGATTCCCGGCGGGCAGCCGTCAACGATGCAGCCAATCGCCGGCCCGTGGCTTTCGCCGAAAGTCGTCAAGCGGAAGAGATGGCCGAATGTGTTGTGCGACATGCCTTTGATTAAGCCGCAACTCCGATGACGTCAAACCGGGGAGTGTCAGTGGCTGGGCACAACGGTCATATCGGGGGCGTCCGGATTTTTCATGCCGACAATATGATAGCCCGCATCCACATGCAGAATTTCCCCGGTAACGCCGCGCCCCAGCTTGGACAGGAGATAAAATGCCGAGTCTCCCACTTCATCGATGGTGACGGTCCGCCGGAGCGGCGCGTTATATTCGTTCCATTTGAGAATGTAGCGGAAGTCGGTGACCCCGGAAGCAGCAAGTGTCTTTATGGGTCCGGCCGAAATGGCGTTGACCCTGATATTCTTGGGGCCCAGATCGGCGGCCATGTAGCGAACGGAGGCCTCCAGTGCTGCTTTGGCAACTCCCATGACATTGTAATGGGGCATCCACTTTTCCGCGCCATAGTAGGTCAGCGTCAAAAGCGATCCGCCATCGGGCATGAGCTTCTCGGCCCTCTGGGCAACGGCTGTGAAACTGTAGCAGCTGATGAACATGGTCTTGGCGAAGTTCTCAGCCGAAGTATCGACATAGCGCCCCGTCAATTCTTCCTTGTCGGAGAAGGCGATGGCGTGGACTAGGAAATCGAGACGTCCCCAGCCTTGCTTTATCGCCGCAAAAGTGGCGTCGATGGAGGCCATGTCGGTAACGTCGCAGGGAATGACCATTCTCGAACCGATTTCAGCAGCCAGTGGCTCAACCCGCTTCTTGATCGCATCCCCCTGGTATGTGAAGGCAAGTTCGGCGCCCTGTATGGCGCAAGCCTTGGCGATGCCCCAGGCGATTGAGCGATTGTTGGCAACGCCCATGACGAGCCCGCGCATGCCCGCCATCAAGCCATTGCTATCGCTCATGATGAATTTCGCCTAAAGCTGCCAGCCATCTTGGCCGGCGGGTTCATTGGCACAGGTCCAGAGGCGGGTCCACTGGAAAGAATTCGGAGAAGGATCCGATGGCAAAAAAGCCCATCGACCGCGTGCGCGCCATTTGTCTGGCTCTACCGGAAGCCCGGGAGAAGGAGGCTTGGGGAGATCCCACGTTCCGCGTGCGCAACAAGATATTCGCAATGGAGAAACGCGGAGACGGGCGCATTTCCCTCTGGTGCAAGGCGCCTTCCGGCAGTCAGGCCGTGTTGGTCGGCGCCGATCCACAACTTTTTTTTGTGCCACCCTATGTCGGTTCAAAGGGCTGGGTCGGCATTCGGCTCGATAATAATCCGGACTGGGATGAGGTCGCGAGCGTGATCAAGCGCAGTTACCGGCTGATAGCGCCAAAGCGCCTCGCGGTGTTGATTTGATGCTGACTCTATCGGATCGGCCGACAATGCCCGCTGCCGTCAGCCTTGATCCGAAAGGTCCGGCAATGGCATGATTGCGAAGGATCACGGGGACCCCAGGGCGGCACACCTTATGGTTAAGAAGACATGAGCCTGAGCGATCTTGCGAAATTGACCGGCGCCGCCGGGTTTACCGAACGGGGCGACCCCTTTGGCCTGTTCGCAGACTGGATTAAGGATGCCGAAAAGTCCGAGCCCAACGATCCAAACGGTATGGCCCTAGCCACGGTCGACGCCGATGGCCTGCCAAATGTGCGCATGGTCCTGCTCAAAGGCTTCGACGAGCGGGGGTTTGTTTTTTATACCAACATGGAAAGCCAGAAGGGCCGGGAGCTTCTGGCCTCCTGGAAGGCGGCACTGGCCTTCCACTGGAAGAGCCTGCACCGCCAGGTTCGCCTCCGCGGAGTTGTCGAGGAGGTGAGCCGGGAGGAGGCCGACTCATATTTCGCCTCGAGGCCCCGCGACAGCCGCATCGGCGCCTGGGCCTCGCAACAATCGCGTCCCCTCGAAAGCCGCTTCGCGCTTGAAGCCGCCGTCGCCAAATACGCGGTGAAATATGCAATCGGCGACGTTCCGCGCCCGCCGTTCTGGTCAGGTTTCCGCCTCAAGCCGCTCAGCATCGAATTCTGGCACGACCGCCCGTTCCGGCTCCATGACCGGGTGATATTTCAGCGCTCTGGCGAGCAAGACGCTTGGGCAAAGGAGCGGCTTTATCCCTGAGCCTCGTATATTGTATTTACATTCAATGTACACAGATTTATAAGGAAGAACCTTTGGAAATAAGCTGGAACGATGAGAAAAACCGGAAACTTAAGGTCGAAAGGCACCTTTCTTTTGAAGATGTGGTGGCGGCTATCGAGAACGGCCGAGTGTTAGCCGACATCGATCACCATCACGCCGCCCGAAAGGGCCATCAGAAAATTCTCGTGGTCGAACTTAACGGATATGTCTGCGCCGTACCCTACTTGAGACAGGAGCAGAAAATGTTCCTCAAAACCATTTTCAAGAGCCGGGCGCTGCAAAAGAGATATGGGATGAACAATGAGAAAACAGAAAAAACACAGCGTTGAAGATCAAGTTCTCGACGCGGAAGAGATGAAAATCGAGGCAGCATTGCAGCGCGGAGAGTACGTACAACGTGTACCCCGCGCCCAGGCTCTAAAGGAGTGGCAGCAGGCGGTGCGCAACACGTTGCGCAAGAAGCCGATCACCGTGCGTGTGCAAGAGCAGGATATCGCGCGCATCAAGGCGAAAGCATTGGAACAGGGCATCCCCTATCAAACCCTGGTGGCTTCAATCCTGCACCGCTATGCCAAGGGCACGCTCAAGGAAGAGGTTTGACCCAACTCCCCGACAGCGAACGCAAGACCCTGATCCTCACCGGCGCTTCGCGGGGCATCGGCCATGCGACGGTCAAGCGCTTCTCGACGGCTGGGTGGCGCGTCATCACGTGCTCGCGCCATCCGTTTCCGGAGGATTGCCCCTGGGATGCGGGACCGGAGGATCATATCACCGTAGACCTTGGATCTTCGGCCGATACCCACGCCGCCATTTCCCTGATGAAGGAGAAATTGCAGGCGCAGGACTCGAAACTCCACGCCCTGGTCAACAATGCGGCCATCAGCCCAAAGCAAGCCGGCGGCGACAGGTTGAATACCCTGGAGACCAGCGAGGAGGACTGGAAGAGGGTGTTCCAGATCAATTTCTTCGCCCCCATCATGCTGGCGCGTGGCCTCATGGATGAACTCGTGGCCGCCAAGGGTGCCGTGGTGAATGTCACATCGATTGCCGGTTCCCGCATGCATCCTTTCGCGGGCGCCGCCTATTCCACGTCGAAGGCGGCCCTTGCCGCCTTGACCCGCGAGATGGCCGGGGATTTCGGCCCCCATGATGTGCGCGTCAACGCAATTTCGCCCGGCGAGATCGAAACCTCGATCCTGTCGCCCGGTACCGAGAAAATCATTCCGCAAAGTCCGCAGCGCCGCCTTGGCCAGCCGGAGGAAGTGGCCAAGGCCATCTATTTTCTCTGCACCGATGCATCGAGTTACGTCACGGGTGCGGAGCTTCACATCAACGGAGGCCAGCATGTCTAACGAGGGCTTGCGGCCCGAAACCATCGCGGCCCACGCTTTGCGGCCTCCTGATGTGACAACCGGCGCGGTTGCGCCGCCGATCTATCTGTCATCCACCTATGCGCGCGACGAGAGTTACCAACCCAAGCTCAAGGAAAACTACATACGCCATGGCAGTCCGACGCTTTGGCAGGCGGAGGAGGCGATTGCGGCGCTGGAGCAGGGCCAGGCAGCACTGCTTTTCGCCTCCGGCATGGCGGCGATCACCACGCTTGTCGACACTGTTCCCCATGGCGGCCATGTCGTTTCCTGCGACGTTATGTATTTCGGCACGCGGAACTGGCTCAAGCATCTGGAAAGCTCAGGCCGCATCGCGCTAACCCTGTTTGATCCGCGCGACCCCGCCACACTTGCCGCCAGCCTGCGCAAGGGCAAGACCGATCTGGTCTGGATCGAGACGCCGCTCAATCCGACTTGGGATGTGGTCG
>JBGTNZ010000154.1:0-6699 GCA_041742805.1 Aestuariivirga sp. | reverse complement strand
TTTGAGTGCATGGGATTCGACGCTGGAAGGCGACGGTGGACGCATTCTCCGCCTTGGCATGCGTGAAGTGGACGGATTGAAGGAGAAGGATGGACTTCAGGTTTCGTCTATTGCACAGGCCGGACTAAAGGCCGGCTCTGAGGGAATATCGCACCTTCATCGTCACGGTATTCCCGTGCCCGCCCTTGAAAAACTTGCCGCCGCCGATGCCTTCCGTTCGCTGGGCCTCGATCGCCGCGCAGCGCTGTGGGAGGTAAGGGCACTCGCCAAGGCCAAGCCTCTGCCGCTATTTTCCTTTGCCGAGGCGCATGATCATGGCGTGGAGGAGCCCATTTCACTTCCCGAAATGCCGCTCTCAGAGCATGTGGTGAATGATTACCAGACGCTGAAACTCTCGCTCAAGGGCCATCCCATGAGCTTTTTGCGGGGGTTATGCGCCAAGGAGCGGGTCGTCGATAACGCCAAACTCAAGTCGGTGGAAAACGGCGCTTATGTTTCAGTCGCGGGCGTCGTGCTGGTGCGCCAACGGCCCGGCACCGCCAAGGGCGTGGTCTTCGTGACGCTTGAGGATGAATTCTCCCAGTGCAACATTGTCGTCTGGGAGCGAACAGTGGAACGCTTCCGCGCCATCGTCATGGGCGCGCGCCTCATGCTGATCCGCGGCCGCGTGCAAAGGGCGGGCGATATCATTCATGTCGTCGCCAATCGCGTTGAGGACAGAACAGGTTGGCTCGCGCTCCTCATTGCCGATCAGGGTTTGCCGCAAACTCCAGCCTCGGCCACTCATCCGCGCAATCACCGCATCGTTCCAAACTCGAGGGATTTTCACTGAAGCAGTGGTGCCCAGGGGCGGAATTGAACCACCGACACGCGGATTTTCAGTCCGCTGCTCTACCAACTGAGCTACCTGGGCACGACGCCGCGCTGGTATATGAGATCGAATTCGCCGTGGCAACAATCACTTTGGCTCGGACGTGTCGTCATCCGTTTCCTTGACGGGGATTGCATAATTGCCGCCGAGCCAGCGGTTGAGGTCGATCTGGGCGCAGCGGTTGGAGCAGAAGGGATGGAATTTCTGTAGCGAGGGCTTGCCGCAAATGGGGCACGGCCGCCTCGGGCGAAGGCGCACGGGCTTGGCCATCACAGGCTCTCCACGGGCCTCGTCATCCAAATGTGGTTGACGGGGTAGCCCGCGCCATCGAGGAGATGCACGGTCTCGTAGAGCGGCAGCCCGACGACGGCGGAATGCGAGCCTTGGAGATAACGCACGAAAGCTTCGGCACGGCCCTGGATGGCATAGCCGCCCGCCTTGCCGCGCCATTCATCGGAGCGCAGATAACTTTCCATATCGCCAGCCGACAGGCGCTTGAAGCGAACCTTGGTTTCCACGCAGCGGCTCGTGGTTTGCCCGCCGGGTGCGATGAGGCACACGGTTGAATAGACCCAGTGCGAGCGGCCTGAGAGCAGCCACAGGCAGTCCTCCGCGACTTTGGCCGTATCGGCCTTGGGCAGGATGCGGCGGCCCAGGCCAACGACCGTGTCGCAGGCAAGCACGAAGGCGTTGCCCCCCAACGCCGTGACCCGGGGCATGGTGAGCGCTGCCTTGGCCTTCTCGACGGCGAGGCGCACGGAATAAGCGCGAGGGGTTTCGCGCTTGTGGGAGGTTTCGTCGATATCGGCGGGGTTGAGCAGATCGGGTGTGAGGCCGATGCGCTCAAGCAGCGCCAGCCTTCGGGGCGAAGCGCTGGCGAGCACGAGTTTGACGGGAGCGGACGCCATTTCCGACGTTATTTGAACCGGTAGTTGATGCGGCCCTTGGTCAGATCATAGGGCGTCATTTCGACCATGACGCGGTCGCCGGCCAGCACGCGAATGCGGTTTTTGCGCATTTTGCCGGCGGTGTGAGCGATGATTTCATGATTGTTCTCGAGCTTCACGCGGAATGTCGCGTTGGGGAGGAGTTCGGTCACCATGCCTTCGAATTCGAGCAGTTCTTCCTTGGCCATGTCTTTCCTGAGCTAGGGGATTTCAAGTCGCGGCGGAAAATGGACTTGTTGCAGCCTGAAATCAAGCAAAGCTTCGCCGTCGTTTTGCAAGGCCATCTGACGAGGATTTGATCCGGTCCGCGTTGCCGCCGCGACCCGCATGTGAGAGCATCCGGTTTTCGGGGATTGCACCCAATTGACCACGATTTCGCGCCGCCGGTTTCTTTCTCTTGCAGCTACCGCGCCGTTCGCTCGCGTTTCATGGGGGGCGGATTGGGCGGCCATCGAGGCCGAGGCTCGCGGCCAGACGGTTTACTTCAATGCCTGGGCCGGGTCGGAGGCGGTCAACGCCTATATCGCCTGGGCGGGCGGCGTGCTCGCGGAGCGCTTTGGCATCACACTCAATCATGTGAAGATCGCCGATGCGGCCGAAGTGGTGCGCCGGGTCCGCGATGAGGTGAAGGCTGGGAAGCTAGAAGGTTCCGTCGATCTTGTGTGGATCAACGGCGAGAATTTCCGCATCATGAAAGCGGAGCGACTGCTCTTTGGCCCCTTCACCGAAGCCCTCCCCTATTATCGTTATGTTGACACCGACGGCAAGCCTACGACGCTTTTCGATTTCGCGGAGGGGGTCGAGGGTCTGGAGAGCCCATGGGGCATGGCCCAGCTTACGTTCTTTGGCGACGGCGCCAAAATCACGGCGCCTCCGGCAAGCATGCTGGAGCTTGTCGATTTTTCCGGAAGCAATCCGGGGCGAGTCACCTATCCGGCGCCGCCGGATTTTCACGGCACGACTTTTCTAAAGCAGATGCTCGTCGAAACCATTGCAGATCGTACCGTGCTATCGATGGCCGTTGACAAGGACCAGTTCGTGGCGGCGGCTCAGCCCATGTTCGCGATGCTTGATCGATTGCATCCTTTTTTGTGGCGCGGAGGCGAGCAGTTTCCGCAGTCTCAGGCGCAAATGAAACAAATGCTGGCGGATGGCGAATTGCTCATGGCGCTCACCTTCAATCCCAATGAGCCCGCCAATCTCGTCGCATTGGGCGAATTGCCGTCATCGACCATTGCCTGGCAACACCGGGACGGCACCATTGGCAACACGCATTTTTTAGCGATTCCGATCAACGCCCAAGCCAAGGCGGCGGCACAGGTGGTGGCGAACTTTCTGCTGTCGCCCGAGGCGCAGGCGCGCAAGGCCGATCTCAAGGTCTGGGGCGATCCCACAGTGCTGGCCCTATCGAAGCTCTCGCCAAGCGATGCGAAACTGTTTGGCTCGAAGCTTGCGCAAGGCGGGGTCAGCGAGCCCGCGCCTGCCATTCCGGAACCTCATGCGAGCTTCGTGCCGCTAATCGAGGCAGCTTGGCTCGAACGCTACGGCGCATGAAATCAAGTTTCCCGCAGGCCGTTGGCATTGGGCTTGTGGCGCTCCTGTGGGTCTTGCCGCTCGCGGCGAGCCTTATGGCCTTTACGGTGGCTGCATTCGATCTTCCGGCTTGGAGTGGCCTTTTACATCACCCGCAACTGCCGAAGGCGCTATTGCTTTCGTTATGGACAGGAACGGCGGGGCTTGCGCTGGCTTTTGCCGCGGCGATGCTTATCACCATGGGGATTTACGGCGGCGCCCGCTGGCAAAAGTTGCAGGTGTTTACCGCTGCTGGCCTTTCCATTCCGCATCTGGCGTTCGCCATCGGCTTTGGCTTCCTCATCATGCCGAGCGGGTTTCTTGGCCGCCTTTTGGCGGGGGGCAGCGAACCGCCCCAATGGGTAACGGCGCAAGATCCCCTGGGCTTTGCTCTCATTGCCTGCCTGGCGCTGAAGGAAACGCCATTCCTCATCGCCATGGCGTGGAGCGTTCTCGCCCAGGGCGATGTGGCGCCAGCATTGCGGGGGCAGTGGCGGAGCGCCCGGAGCCTCGGTCACGGCGCGGGATCGGTTTGGCTTCGGGTGTTGCTGCCGCAGATTCTGCCGCGCCTCCAGTGGCCCATCCTGTTGGTCTGGGTTTATGGAACCACCGTTGTCGACATGGCCCTGGCGATCGGACCAACTCAGCCGCCGACGCTGGCAGTGATCGTGTGGACGGACCTCAATCATGCAGCGGTTGATATCAACGGGCGTGGCAGCGCTGGCGCGATGCTTCTGACCTTGATGCTCGCGGCCATCGCCGCGCTCATATTTTTCGGCTTGCCGCCTGCAGCCAAGAAAATGCGGGACTTTATGACTGCCGGTCCCTCGAGGCTCCGTGTGCCGAAAACTTGGGCGGTTTTTCTTACGGTTGCGATGATTGTGATTTACGGTCTCGTGCTCGTCACACTGGCGGCCATGTCAATCGCTGGGCAATGGCCCTATCCCCAGTTTTTGCCGGATACATTCCGTTTTGCGGCCTGGCAAAACCTCTATTCCAACAGTGGCCCGGCCGTTCTCAGCTTGGCGTTGGCGCTGGCCTGTTCGGCGCTGGCACTCGGCTTGACAGTCCTCTGGTTTGAAGTGGTGGCGGCGCGGTTGGACCGCGCACTGACGATTGCCTCGGTTGCGAGCCTCGCGCTTCCGGCTCTGGCGGTGGCGAGCGGGCAGTACAGGCTTTTTCTCGATCTTAATCTGACCGGCACATTGTCGGGCCTGTTTCTGGCGCATTTCACGCCCGTGTTCGCCTATGTGTTCATTGTGCTGAAGGGCCCTTATCGCGCTTTCGACCCGCGTTTTCGCGCCGTGGCCCATGGCCTCAATGCGGGAGCCCTGCGATTCTGGCTCGGCGTGAAAGCGCCGCTGATGAAAGCGGCCCTGGCAACCGCCGCCGCCGTCGGATTTTCGGTGAGTATGGTGCAATTTGTGCCCGCGCAGCTCATCGCGGCTGGGCGATTTTCAACGCTGCCCATGGAAGCGGTGACCCTTGCGTCGGGTGGCGCACGGGCGCTGACCGCTGCCTATGCGCTGACGCTTGCCGTACTGCCCGCCCTGGCTTTTCTGTTGGTTCAGATGCTTGGGCGGCCGCGCTGGAGTCAGGCGTGGAGCTGATCCTCGAACAGGTGTCAATCAGTCTTGGCAATGCGGTTCTCGTGCAGCCTTTTTCGCTCGCTATTGGCGCCGGCGAGACGGAGACGTTGATGGGACCGAGCGGCTCCGGGAAGTCGTCGTTGCTGGCATTTATCGCGGGCGATCTGCCACCTCCCCTGAGGGGCCAGGGCCGCGTCAGACTTGGAGGCCGCGATCTTGGCCCATTGCTTCCGGAAACGCGGCGGATCGGGCGGCTGTTCCAGGACGATATGCTGTTTCCGCATTTGACGGTTGGCGAAAATTTGCTGTTCGGCATGGCTAGGCGGGCTCGAGCGGAACGCCTGAGCCGCATGCGGGAAGCTCTAGCGGCGGCAGGACTGGAAGGCTTCGAGGCGCGGGCACCACATACGCTTTCGGGAGGGCAACGGAACCGGGTAGCGCTGTTCCGGGCACTTCTGGCAGGGCCGGAGGCAATACTGCTGGACGAACCCTTCGCCAGCCTCGATATGGATTTGCGGAATTCGATGCGGAGCTTCGTATTCACGCACCTGAAAGAGCGCCGGATTCCGAGCCTGCTGGTTACGCATGATCTGGCCGATGCGCCCGCGGGCGGGCGTGTGCTCACTATCGACTCCGGCGGGCTGGTCGCGGCATGATCGACCGTTACGCGTTGCACATGCTTTCCCCTTTCATTGATAAGGCGGCAAAGCGGCTTCACGGTTGGGGCTACACTGCCGATCAGATAACATTCCTTGGTTTTGGCCTCGGTCTCCTCGCCGCAGGGCTGATCGCCTTCGGGGCGATGACGCTCGCGATCATCCCTTTACTTCTTAGCCGGGCATGCGACGGCCTTGATGGGACGCTGGCGCGGCTTCACGACGCGAGCGATCGCGGCGCGTTTCTGGACATCAGTCTGGATTTCATTTTCTACGCGGCGATACCGCTTGCCTTCGCGGTCGCCGATCCGCTGGCGAACGGGCTGGCGGCGGCGGTTCTGCTGGCGGCTTTCGTGGGTACCGGCACGAGCTTTCTTGCCTACGCAGTCATCGCGGAGAAGCGCGGCCTGAAAAGCACCGCTTATCCGTCGAAGTCGATCTATTATCTTGGCGGCCTGACCGAGGGCACTGAAACCATCGGTTGCTTTCTTATCATGTGCTGGTGGCCGGAGCATTTCGCGGTGATCGCTTATGTCTTCGCGGGCCTCTGCACGCTCACGACCGCCATGCGGATATTTGCTGGAACGAAAGCGTTCGCGCCGCCCGAAAATTAATGCGGCTTAACGAAAAAAATTTCCCAATTCCCAGGATTTCTTCTTGATTTAGAAAGGCGAATCCATCATATCGGTGGCGCCCAAAGTCGCACGTGCCTCAGGGACTTATCCCAAAGCAACGACGGTGCGGGCTTTTTGGTCTCAACCGGCTTTTCCAACGGCCGGGGTTACTGAGAGGCACCACTATCATTGCCCGCAGTGCGATCGGAATCTCCCGGTCAAGCCAAGGCGAAAGGTCAGTACGCGCACCAGCGTATTCACGCCTCCACCGCGTGAATTCCGCGAAACGCCGCTGGCAAAACGTCAGCTTTTGGGAGTTAACGCCCATGACCGCCACCGCCCGTATTCTCGACTTCCTCCGCGACCGCCGGCCCGAGGGGCCATGCCTCGTGGTCGATCTCGATGTCATCGCCAAGAACTTCCGCGCCTTCACCCGCGCTATGCCGGCAA
>JBGTNZ010000153.1:0-17395 GCA_041742805.1 Aestuariivirga sp. | reverse complement strand
GCAGATGAAACGTCTGGAAGAGTTGCTGGGCCGCCCCCTGTTCGCCCGCGATGGCCGGGCCAGCCGTTTCACGCCGGATGGCGAGCGGCTTATCGAATATGCGCGCCGCATGGTGGCGATCAACGATGAAGCAGTCTCGGCGTTCACGCGGCCCGAACTCACGGGCACGGTGCGCTTCGGCACGCCCGACGATTATGCCGACAAGTTCCTGCCGGAAATCCTGGCGCGGTTTTCGCGCACGCATCCGCTGGTGACCGTCGATGTCGATTGCGTCTCGAGCTCAACGCTGGTCGAGAGGGTGAAGCGCGGCGACATGGATCTCGCCATGGTGACCTTCGGCTGCGATATCAGGAGCGACGAGCCGGTGCGCCGGGAGCCCTTGGTTTGGGTCACGTCAACGCGGCACAGCGTTCACCTGCTAGATGTTCTACCGGTGGCGGTGGCGCATGCGGGATGTGGATGGCGGAGCTCAGTGCTGAAAACGCTGGAGCAAATGGGCCGCAAATATCGCGTCGCTTACTCGAGCCCCAACTCCAACGCGGTCAACGCGGCAGTGCAAACCGGCCTTGCCGTTGGCGCGGTGCCGGAGCTTTGCCTCAGGCCGGGCATGCGCGTGCTTACGCAGAAGGACGGTTTTCCGCCGCTTGGCACCTTCGATATCGGCCTGGTGCGCAAGCCCGGACGGCCCAATTCGGCCATCGAAGCGCTGGCCCGCCATGTGACCGAAAGCCTGTCGAACCTGCAACGCCCGGTGATGGCGGCGGAATGATTTCAACGGCCGTTACCAAGCTTCTGGGCATCACGCATCCCATCGTACTGGCACCCATGGGCGGCGTTTCCGGCGGCAAACTTGCGGCGGCGGTGACCGAGGCGGGCGGGCTCGGCATCATCGGCGGCGGCTATGGAAATCCAGCAATGGGATATGGCGGACGCGACTTCATGGCCGAGCAATTCCGCGCCGCAGGCAATGCGCGGATTGGTGTCGGCTATATCACCTGGGCGCTGGCGCAATCCCCCGATCTTCTGGATCAGGCGCTTGAACGCAAACCCGCCGCCCTGTTCCTCTCCTTCGGCGATGAGATGCAGTTCGCGCGCAAGATCAAGGATGCAGGGACACTCCTCATCTGCCAGGTCCAGGATGTGGAAGGCGCTCGCCGTGTTGCCGGGTTGGGCGCCGACATCATCGTGGCGCAGGGCACTGAAGCGGGAGGACATGGAAAGCAGCGGCGCTCCACCCTCACGCTGGTCCCGGCGATTGTGGATGCGGTGGGAGCGATCCCGGTTCTGGCCGCGGGCGGAATTGCCGATGGCCGGGGACTTGCCGCCGCCTTGATGTTGGGAGCCGCAGGCGCGCTCATCGGTACAAGATTCTGGGCCACGCCGGAAGCCTTGGGATCACAGAACGCCAAGGACCTGCTCCTTCGGGCCAAGGGCGACGATACCGTGCGAACGCGCGTGTTCGACATGGTGCGAGAGCTGGATTGGCCGGAGGAATATTCCGGCCGTGCCATCGCCAACACTTTCACCGCGCGCTGGCATGGCAACGAAGCGGAACTGGCGCGCAGTGTTACGGAAGAAAAGAGCGCTTACTGGGAAGCAGCCCGTGCCGGCGATGTGAGCAAGGCTGTGGTGTTCGCCGGAGAAGGGCTGGACTTGACCAATGTCATCAAGCCCGCGGCCGAAATTGTTTATGAAGTTGCGGCAGACGCGGAGAAAGCGCTCCGCAATTCCAATCATTTCAGTATCTTGGGCGACGACCTTTAGTTATTACCTCCGGCGTAATTGGTTTTATTTTAATCGCTGCCACATTGGCGAAGCGATCAATCATTTTTGAGACAGAGCCAGATGAGAACAAGAACCAGCCCTCACTTTCTAAAATTGGCAACCGTGCTCTTTGGTGGACTCTATCCCATCGCAGAAGCCGCCGCCGAAACGGCGCCGGTTCCAGGATATGCCGTTGGTCATCTCCGCAATGTTTCCATGGGACCGGCGATTGTCGAATATCTGGAGCGTATCGATTCGACACTCGAGCCTTTCCAGGGCCAGTTCATTGTTCACGGCGGCAAGCTGGAACGGCTGGAGGGTGACTGGTCCGGCGATCTGATCATTATAAAATTTCCGAGTTTTCAAGATGCCCTCGATTGGTACAATTCACCGGCCTATCGAAAGATCGCGCCGCTCAGATCGGCGAACGCGCAGGGTGAAGTAATCATCGTCAATGGGGTCAACGCGGATCACCGGGCCACCGATATTCTAAAAAGTGCAGGCAACCCCTAGAGAACCTTAGTACGCGTAGTCGCGGAAGACACGATCGATGTTGCTGTTCCAGGAGGAATGGTAGAGGTCGAGAAGATTTTCGGCCGCCGTCTTGCCGGTTGCCGCCGTTTCATCGAGCACATCGAGGAACGCGGCTTCGGTTTTGCCTTTGCAGCCCTGCTCATTCCGTGCCACGAGGCCGGCACGCGAAAGCGCCAGAATGTCCTTTGCAACGTCCTGCACTGTCCGCCCAGCAATCTTCGCCTTCAACGCAAGGCAAGGCGCCGCATCGCGGAGTGATTGGCGCTCGGCTTTTGTCCAGTGTTTCACCAGATCCCAGGCCGCATCGAGCGAAGATTGATTGTAGAGAAGGCCCACGAACAGCGCCGGCAGGGCGCAAAGCCGGCGTGATGGCCCTGAATCGCAGCCGCGCATTTCGAGATATGTCTTGAGCCGGACTTCCGGGAAAATCGTGGTGATGTGATCGGACCAATCCTTCATGACCGGCTTTTCGCCGGGAAGCTGCGGTAGCTTGCCTTCGAGAAACTTGCGGAAACTTTCGCCCGCCGCGTCGATGTAGCGTCCCTCGCGCATGACGAAATACATGGGAACATCTAGGGCATAGTCGACGTAGCGTTCGAAACTCATGCCCTCTTCGAAAACGAAGGGCAGCATCCCCGCGCGGTGATTGTCGGTATCGCGCCAAACCTCGGAGCGAAATGACAGGAAGCCGTTGGGTTTGCCTTCAAGAAAGGGCGAGTTGGCGAAAAGTGCTGTTGCGATGGGCTGGAGCGCCAGTGATACGCGGAGCTTCTTCACCATGTCGGCTTCGGAACCGAAGTCGAGATTGACCTGCACGGTGCAGGTACGGAACATCATGTCGCGGCCATACTTGCCGACCTTGTCCATGTAGGGCGCCATGATCTTGTAGCGGCCCTTGGGCATCATCGGCGTTTCGGCTCTCGTCCACACCGGCGAGGCGCCGAGGCCGAGGAAGCCGATGCCGAGCGCATCGCCGACTTCGCGCACCTGATCGAGATGCTCGTGCACTTCCTCACAGGTCCCCTGCACGGTCTTGAGCGGAGCTCCCGACAGTTCAAACTGGCCGCCAGGCTCAAGGGAAATGTTGCCGAGGCCTCGTGGATCGGAAAGGGCGATGATGTTCTCACCCTCGTAAACGCCCTGCCACCCAAAACGGTCACGCAGGCCTTCAAGCAGGGCGCGAATGGAGCGCGGGCCGTCGTAGGGCACGGGAGCCAGCGTGTCCGTCAGGAAGGGAAATTTCTCGTGCTCGGTGCCGATGCGCCAGTCTTCGCGGGGTTTCGAGCCCGATGCGAGATAGCCAATGAGTTGGGATTTGTTTTCGATGGGCGCGCGCGCCGCAAGTGTATTGGGGGCCGGTCCGCTCACTGAGTCAAATCCTGGTTATTTCGGAGGACACGGATTTAGGCGCAGGCCTTTCATCCGGCAAGTCAAAGATTGAAGCGGGATCGATCAGGTTTCTTGATGCCAATCGCCCATCGCCGCCTGCACCAGCGCCAGGGCGGCAACCGCCGCCGTATCGGCGCGCATGATGCGGGGGCCCATTGAAATGGCGGTGACGAAACCACAGGACTCGAGCAAAGCCTTCTCCGCTTCGGTAAATCCGCCCTCGGGCCCGATAAGAACGGCGGTAGGCGGGCGCAAGCCTTTCAATGCCACGAGAGGGTCCACTACTTTGGCTGTCTCGTCGCAATAGATGAGCGCCCTGCCCCTGTCCCACGCCGCCAGCACCTTCTCCAGCTTTTCCGGCTCGGCAATTTCCGGCACGAAGACGAGATTGCATTGTTCGGCGGCCTCAATGGCATTGGCGCGCATGCGTTCGAGGTTCACGCGTTCCGCAATGGTGCGGGCGGTGATCACGGGGCGGAGCCTGCGGGCGCCAAGCTCGGTTGCCTTCTGCACTACATAGTCGAGGCGGGCATGTTTCAGCGGCGCGAAAAGATAGTCGATGTCGGGCGGCAGCGTCGCATCGGCCAGGTGCGTCTCGCAGCGGATGCTGGCGGACTTCTTCGACACACCGAAGAGACGGCCGAGCCATTCGCCATCGCGGCCATTGAAGATGCGCACCGGATCGCCCTCGCCCAGCCGCAAGACGCCCGTCAGATAATGGGCTTGTTCTCGGGAAAGCGGGATTTCCCGGTGGCTTGCAAGGACTTGATCCACATGGAGGCGAGGAGTGGTTTTCATGGTTCGCCTGATGTACACCCGCGCCCATGGGCGATGCCAGCAAGCAAGATATCGCGGTTGCGGACGCGGTGCGCGGCCATTGGGCCGATCACTATCTGCCGCAAGCCTTGCGCCCCTATGCGCGGCTGGCGCGGCTTGAGCGGCCCATCGGCTGGTGGCTGCTGTTGCTGCCCTGCTGGTGGGGGCTGCTGCTGGCGCTAATCGCCCAAGGGTTAGGCAAGCCACATCTTTGGTATGCCTTTCTCTTCGTCATCGGCGCTATTGTCATGCGCGGCGCCGGCTGCACGTTGAACGATATCATCGACCGAGATTACGATTCCCGGGTAGCGCGCACGCGATCGCGGCCGATCCCCTCTGGCCAGGTGAACGTCACACAGGCCGTTGCATTTCTCATTGCCCAATGCCTTGTGGGACTCCTCGTACTTTTGCAGTTCAATTGGTTCACCATTTTGCTGGGCGTCTCGTCGCTTAGCTTCGCTGTTATCTATCCCTTTATGAAACGTTTCACCTATTGGCCGCAATTGTTCCTGGGTCTTGCCTTCAACTGGGGCGCTTTGATGGGATGGAGTGCCGTCCAGGGCGATCTCACCGAGGCGCCGGTGCTTCTCTATCTCGGCGGTATCGCGTGGACGCTGGCCTATGACACGATTTACGCGCACCAGGACAAGGAGGACGACGTCCTGATCGGCGTCAAATCGACCGCGCTGAAATTCGGCGATGCCAGTCCGCCATGGCTCGCCTTTTTCTTCATTACATCCCTGACGCTTTTGGATGCAGCCCTGTGGTCTGCGGGAACCTCCGCCATCGCCCACATCGGCATCGCTGGCGCTGCTCTCCACGCGGGCTGGCAATTGTGGCGCTTCCGGGCGGACGATCCTCAGGGCTGCCTTGAAATCTTCCGCTCCAACCGCATATTCGGATTGATTATCGCCGCCTTTCTGTTGCTGGACCTCCTCATCCCATGATCGAAGACCTTTTGACGATCGCAAGCGATGCCGTAGCCCATGCCCGCAAGCTCGGCGCGGATGCCGTGGAAGCATCGGTGGCCGACAGCCGCAGCACGGATGTCGAAATTCGCGACGGCAGGATTGAAAAGCTCGAAGGCGCGGAGGGGCGGCGCATCGGGCTCACCGTTTTCAGCGGCAAATCCTCCGCCACGATTTCCGGGAGCGTTCTGACGAAAGAAGCAATTCACCGCCTGGCCGAGAACGCGCTTGCCATGGCGCGGCTTGCGCCGCCCAATCCCTATGCCGGCGTTGCCGAACCGGAACTGCTCGCCAACTCTTTTCCCAACCTCGATCTCGTATCCGGGAAGCTTCCCGACGCTGCCTCCCTGGAGCGCATGGCGCGCGAGGTTGAACAGGCAGCTTTAAGCGTTTCAGGGGTCAGCAAGTCGGGCGGCGCCAGCGCTTCGTCCGGCGACCGTAGTTCGGCCATCGTCATCTCAAACGGGTTTGCGCAGGGGCATCGAAGGACGGGAACATCGTTCAGTGTTTCCGCCATCACCGGCGAGGGCACCGGTATGGAGCGCGACTACGACTATTCGTCGGCTGTCCATTTTGACGATCTGCGACCGGTGGAGTCCGTGGGTCTCGAAGCCGGCCGCAGGGCCGCGCGGCGGCTCAACTCCCGCAAAGTCAAATCGCAGGCGGTGCCGATTGTGTTCGACAAGCGGGTTGCGGCAAGCCTCATTGGGCATATGCTCGGCGCCATCAGCGGATCGGCAATCGCGCGCGGCACGAGCTTTCTCAAGGATCATCTCGGCCAACAGATTTTTTCCGAAGGGGTGACGATCGTCGAAGATCCTTTCATTCCGAGGGGCCTCGCCTCGCGCGCCTTTGACGGCGACGGTCTGGCGCGGGTGAAGCGTAACATTGTCGATTGCGGCGTTCTGACCACATGGTTGCTCGATTTGCGCTCGGCCAGGCAGCTTGACCTCCGGCCAACCGGCCACGGATCGGGGACCTCCAACATCTATGTGAAACCAGGAGAAGCGTCGCGTGAGGAACTTCTGCGCGATATTGCTCAGGGGTTCTATGTGACCGAGATGATCGGCTCGAGCGTCAATATGGTGACGGGCGATTACAGCAGGGGCGCTTCCGGTTTCTGGATCGAAAATGGCGAGCTCACCTATCCCGTGAGTGAGGTCACCATCGCCGGCAATCTGAAGAACATGTACCTCCATGTGACGCCAGCCAACGATCTCGAGTTCCGCTCGAGCGTCAACGCACCGACCTGCCGTGTCGAGGGGTTGACGATTGCCGGACTCTGAGCAGGACGCAGAGCTGCTGTTCGACGCGGTGCGCGAGGCGGGTGCCCTGGCCCTCACTATGTTCGGCCGGAATGTACAGCACTGGTCGAAACCCGATGGCTCGCCCGTGAGCGAGGCCGATGTCGCGGTCGATTCGCTGTTGCGAAGCAGGCTTCACGCCGCTCGCCCGGACTATGGTTGGCTTTCTGAGGAAACGCCCGATGACGGCGAGCGGCTTCGTTGCGAAAAAATATGGATCGCCGATCCCATCGACGGCACGCGGGCTTTCGTCAACGGCAGCAGCGAGTGGTGCATCGCGGTCGCCCTCGTGTCGGCGGGACGGCCTACAGCGGCTGCGATCTTCCGGCCGGTACAGGATGAGTTCTATTCGGCCGTGGCAGGCGGAGGCGCTCGCATGAACGGCGCATCCATCATCACCGCCGACGCCCCAACGCTTGCAGGCGCCAATGTCGTGGGCACGCGAAAGTCGCTGGCCGGGCTTGGCAGCCATGGCATCCGCGCTGATGTTTCGGGTACCTTGCCACTGCAACTGCGGCTGGCCTTGGTTGCGGCGGTGCACTTCGACGCCGCCGTATCTTTCGGCAACAAAAACGATTGGGACCTGGCGGCGGGCGATCTTATCGTGCACGAGGCGAACGGACGGATCGGCGATCTCTCCGGGCGCGGCTATGTTTACAACCGGCCCCAGCCGTGGCAGCACGGCATGATCGCAGCTGGCATCAAGCGCCATGCCGCCATTCTGCAAGCCCTGAAGGCCCCATGAAACAACAATTGCTCCACATGGTATTCGGCGGCGAACTGAACGATCTCAAGGAGATCAATTTCAAGGACCTGGCGGCGCTCGATGTGGTCGGCTTCTATCCTAACTACGAGGATGCCCACAGGGCCTGGTTGAGCAAGGCCCGCGAAACCATCGACAACGCCCAGATGCGATATTTCATCGTCCATCTGCACCGGTTGCTCGATCCGGGAACGCCCAAATAGATTTTCTTCCCTTCGTCTCTCTCTTCCTTCCCCCCTCGCGGGGGAAAATGGATCGCGCCACTTGGGGCGCGAGACGGGCTGCTTCAACGAGTCCAATCGTCGGAACCTGACTCGCTGATGCAGTCCCCTCATCCGGCGCTTCGCGCCACCTTCCCCCGCGAGGGGGGAAGGTGAATACCGACTACAGTTTTCCTTCGTGTTGCAACTTCCCCAAGGGGAATGCGGTGAGCGGGTTGTTGTCCGCGAGCCGATCAAGGCGCAGCTTTGCCTCGGCGCAGTCCTTGTGCATTTGCGCGCTGAGATCGGCGACGGTGTCAAACCGCCGGTCGGGGCGGATGAGGTCGACGAGCTCCACTAAAAGAGTGCGTCCATAGAGGTCGCCCGAGAAGCCGATGAGGTAGACTTCGAGAAATGTGCGGCCGGTGTCGAAGGTCGGCCGGTCGCCGAAATATCCAGCGCCCTGCCAGGCGATATTACCTCGCCCGGCATCGCGCACGCGGACCGCGTAGATGCCGCGGGAAGGCTCCGCACCCGGTTCCAGCACGATGTTGAGCGTTGGAAAGCCGATGGTCCGGCCGCGCCCGTCTCCCTTCACCACCTCGCCCATGACGGTCCAATGGTAGCCCAGTTCGCGCGCCGCATCCGTCATATGGCCGTGGCGAAGCGCCCGGCGGATCGAGCTTGAGGAGAAGGGCGACTGCAGATCGCCTTCGTCGGTCACCTGGTCGATGATGCTGACGCCGAAGCCATGAGTTGCGCCGAACTCGACCATCGAGGCGGGGCTGCCCTTGCGGCCCCGGCCGAAATGAAAATCGTAACCGGTCACCACGTGGGCAACGCCGAGGCGCTCAACGAGATGGCGGGTAACAAACTCGCCCGCTTCCAATGAAGAGAGTTCCCGGTTGAAATCCAGCACGAGGGTGAAAGACGCGCCAAGTGCTGCGATGAGTCTCGCCTTGAGAGGTGCTGGCGTCAGGCGAAACACCGGCTCGCTTGGCTTGAAGAAAGTGCGGGGGTGAGGTTCAAAGGGAAGCACGCCCCAAGGCCTGCCCTCGCCCGCTGCCCTGGCGCGGGTCACGTCGAGAAGTGTCTGATGGCCGCGATGGACGCCATCGAAATTTCCGATAGCGACAATGGCCCCTTTCAAAAGGTGGGGCACCGCATCGTTGGCGGCAAGCAAACGCATCCTTGCGATCCTCAGTGTGGCCAGGCGAGCTGGCGCATCGTGGCGACGATCCGGGCTTCGGGAATGGCCCGTTTCACATCCTGCTCTGTTTCTGCAACAAGAACGGCGTCGATGCCATAGGCGGCAGCTCCCCTTATATCGGTCTCCGGACCATCGCCGATGGCCAGCACATGGGTGAGGGGAACAGCGCCCCCTCGAATCCTGGCGGCCTCCTCGATGGCGAGATCGTAGATGGGGCGAAAGGGCTTGCCCGCCATCAGCACGGAGCCACCCATCGACCCATAGGCATCAGCGAGGCTTCCGGCGCAGTGGAGGATGCGATTGCCCTTGCGCACCGTCTTATCGGGATTGGCGCAGATCATGGTGAGATCGAGCTCCCGCATTTCCTTGAGCAGCGGCGCGTAGTCCTCCGGCGTTTCAGTGCTGTCGTCGAAGAGACCGGTGCACAGCACCGCGTGGGCCTCGGCCAGCGGCGCGCGCGCGACGGCCAGGCCATGGAATATCGATTGGTCGCGCTCCGGCCCCAGATGATAGACCGGGCCCGCCCCATGGCTCACCACGAGAACACGCGTCACATCGCCTGAGGTAACAATCGCGTCATGGCTGGCCCTGTCGACACCGATTTCCCGCAACTGCAGGTCAACGCCGGAACTTGTGCGCGGTGAATTGCTGACCAGGATCACTGTGCCGCCATTGCGGCGGTGTTTGATCAAAGCGTCGATTGCGCTGGGAAAGGGCGCGATGCCGTTATGAATGACGCCCCAAATATCGCAGAACCAAACCGGATAACGCACCGACAATTCCTGCATGGGGCCTTCAGGCCGCCTCGGTATGGCTGGCGGCGGCGGGCTGACCGGCGTCGGCGCGAACCCGTCGCGGCGGCGCAAAATAAGAGCCGTAGCCGAAGCGTGCAATGTGGGAAGCGGTTTCGGCCTGCTCCGCGGTTTCAATTCCACCGCCAATGATCTGGAACTGCATGGCGCGGGCAAACTGGGAGAACTGGGTCCAGGCGGGCGCAGTCTGCAGTTTCGCATTCAAGCCCTTGGCGTCGATATCGAGGAATCGCACGCCCAATTGGCGCAGCGACGCGAGATCGAGGCCTGCAACCGAAACGTTAGACAACGCCATTTTGGCGCCGAGCCGGCCGAGCTTGGCCAAGCCCTCAATACCCGCAGTGTCCAACTCGGCAAGATCACTATGAGCAATATCGAAGACGAGGCCGCGTGAGGTGTTGGGGTCTTCTTCCATCACTTTCATAAGCCGTGAAATGTCTTGTCCAGTCTTGAGGGTCGCGGTCCCCAACGGCAGCAGCAAGCACATGGCGGGGTGCTTGTTGCGCAAGCGCTGCAGCACCGGCACTGCCAGCTTGACCATGTGAATATCAAGGGCTGCCCGCACGCCCCCCGAGTCAGCCTTACGCAGAATTTCTTCATGAGCGACGTCGCCGCTCATATGGCCCACCATATTGACGCGCGCGCGGTAATGGGCTGTCGAGCCGGTCGCAAGTTCGACGACCGGCTCAAGCAGAAAATCCAGCCGCTCGTTGGCCGGAGCAACTGGTTCATGCGCTGTGTCGTGAGGTCCGCTGTTGGCGATATCCTGCGTAAGTGTCTGCACGTGTTCGCGGAGGACGCGCACTTCCTGAAGGACGGCATCGAGGGGTCGTCCCGGGGCCTGGGTGATCTGTTTTTGCGTCCACGCCATGCGCTCGGCCAGAGATGCGGTCTCTTCGGACAGCGCGCGAATTTTCCGTCCCTGTTCCAACAGGCGCTCCTCAAGGCCGGTGCTGCGCATCCATTGAACGGTGAGCGCCACCGCCTGGCCCGCCGCAAGCACCAGCACGGCGCCGGCGATTACCGGGGCGTGGACCTCGCCGCTGCCCAACATGAAAATGGCGCTGCCCACGGCCAATAGCGCAAACATCGCCACGCCAATGATCGCTGGCCATTCCCGCCCTTGCATATCCAGCACCCCCCGATGCAGCCTCGGCCCGATGAATCACCGAGGCCGGAGACTACCGCAGTCTTCGGCCTCTGACCATGTCATATGTGAGCTGATTCAGGCGAGGGAGGCCAAAATCGTCGGAAGCTTGCCCGTGAATATCTCATCGATCTGATTTTCGCTGATAATCAGCGGCGGCGAGAGTGCGATTGTGTCGGCTGAGATGCGTATCATCAGGCCCTGATCGTGGAACGCGGTCTCCATGGCCCGGTAAGCTCGCAAACCAGGCTTGCCCTCGACCGGTTTCAAATCGATCCCGGCGACAAGGCCGATGGTGCGAATGTCCTCGACCAGTGGTTGGCCCTTCAACGTGAGAGCGGCATCTGCCCAAACCTTTTCCAGTTTAAGCGCGCGCTCAAAGAGGTTCTCGTCACGGTACACATCCATGGTGGCGACGCCCGCAGCGGCCGCAATCGGGTGGCCCGTGTAGGTATAGCCGTGGAACAACTCGATCACATGATCGGGGCCGTTCATGAAGGCATCATAGATATGCTGGCGGCACAGCACACCGCCCATGGGCACGGCGCCTGAGGTCACGCCTTTGGCAAAGGTGATCATGTCGGGTACGACACCAAAACGCTCGGCGGCGAAAGCATGACCCAGGCGACCGAAGCCTGTGATCACTTCGTCGAAAATCAGTAGGATGCCGTGCTTGTCGCAAATCTCGCGGAGGCGTTTGAGATAGCCTTTGGGTGGCGGCAGTACGCCCGTCGATCCCGCCATCGGTTCGACAATGACGGCGGCGATGGTGGATGCATCGTGCAGGATCACGAGGCGCTCAAGCTCCTCGGCCAGATGCGCGCCCCACTCCGGCTCGCCCCGGCTGAAGGCCTGCTCCTTGCGATTGTAAGTGTGCGGCAGATGATCGACGCCAGCGATCATGGCGCCGAACATCTTGCGGTTGGCGACCATACCGCCCACGGAAATGCCGCCGAAGTTTACGCCGTGATAGCCGCGCTCGCGGCCGATTAACCGGGTGCGTCCGCCCTGCCCGATCGTGCGCTGATAGGCGAGTGCGATCTTGAGCGCGGAGTCGGCTGCTTCCGATCCGGAATTGCAAAAGAATGCGTAATTCAAATCGCCGGGCGCCATGGTGGTGAGGCGCGACGCCAATTCGAACACCTTGGGGTGGCCGAACTGGAAGGTCGGCGCGAAGTCGAGTTCGGCGGCGGATTTTTGGATCGCCTCGACGATGGGTCCCCGGCAGTGGCCCGCGTTGGAGCACCACAGGCCGGCGGTGCCATCGAGAACGGCGCGGCCGGACATATCATAATAGTGCATGTCCTTGGCGCGGGCGATCATGCGCGGGCGCTGCTTGAAGGCGCGGTTGGGCGTGAAGCCCATCCAGAACGGCTCAAGATTGTTGGGCGACGGCTCCCACCCAGTGGCGCGTGCGTGAATCTGCGGCTTGTTCATCGATCACTCCTCGTTGCTTCGCTCTCATAGCAGAAACGGCGATCGCAAGGAATGCGGTGGCCGCATGGAAGATACCGCGCCTTTGGATGAATTGACACACCGCGGGTTATGATTTTTATCTTGCGATACGAAAGGCGCGGGGCGCGGGGCGCAATTCCAACACACTTATTAAGCGCCACTTAATTTCTGACCATTAAGTGTGGGGAAGGACATGGCGTATCCTGGGACCCAAGGCACATGAACAGAACGAAACTCATTGCATTGCTCCTCATTGTGGCACTTGGAGGATGTTCGGACTCCGGCACCGTCCCCACCGGCAATCCGGCCGATCTTCTGAATCCGGAAATGCGCGGTTATGAGGCGCCCGCCGGCGTTATGATGGGACTGAACGAAACGCCCTATTGGGTGCAAAGCGCAGTTGCGGGTTTTCGGCCGGTAAAACCCAGCGGCTTGCCGGGCAAAATTGAGGAACTCAAATCACGCGCCAGTTGTACGTTTGATAGCCCCGGACCAAATGAGATTCTGGCCAAGGTCCAGGTTGATGGGAGCAACACGAAAAGTGCTGTGTTCGCCGTTTCCAGGCACCAGATGGGCGAGCGCACCAAAACCTATATCGACAATCTCAAAGCCGGCCGCGATATCGTGCCATTCAATGCGCGCGACGACCGCCTGGGCATTGTCGATGTCATCGTGACCGAAAAATCCAAGCCCGTGTACCTGGTCATCGCCTATAATTTACCGACGATTTTCAACATCCAATTGGCCGAGGGTGCGCGCATATCGCGGATCGCGCTGGTTGGTCTCGGCGCAGCCGGAATTGCCAATGCCCACCCGGCCGTAAAAATTCAATCGTTGACGGGAAAAGCCATGCAGTCATGCGGCGTCCTGCCGGTCCGCGAGCCCGCCGATCACTGGCAGTTCGTGCAAAATGTAAAGCAAACACCCAGCCTGAAGGATGTGCTGGACAAAAATATTTCGATGTACCGGGTCTTTTCCGGATGGTACCGCAAGAATTTCGGCGTCGCGAGCGGCGTGGACTCAATCGGCGCCATGACCGCCAGCCATGTGCTGGTAGGGCCCATACCACAGGCGCTTGAAGC
The DNA here is from genome assembly GCA_041742805.1 of Aestuariivirga sp. Lineage (GTDB taxonomy): Bacteria > Pseudomonadota > Alphaproteobacteria > Rhizobiales > Aestuariivirgaceae > Aestuariivirga. The sequence continues at coordinate 3,951 of JBGTNZ010000153.1, read as the reverse complement.
CCGCGTGACCTTCAAGCCGCTTGAAGGCTCAACGCTGCTCCTGAGCAAGAACGATCATGTGTTCGCGGGCGAACAGGCGGATTACGAGAAAAAATATACTCACGTCATCATCGAGGCGGCGACGAAAATGGCAGGCGGCGACCTCGCCAAATTGATGCCCGCGCAATGATTGGAAATCCGCCAAAATGAACCTCCTGAAAATCATATTCATCGGCCTCATCGCCGTGCCGGTGGTTGGCACCATCCTGCTCCAGTTTTTCAGCTCAGTTCTCGTGTTCGGCGTTGCCCATAATATCAGTAGCGAGATTGACAGGATTGAACAGCGCGGAAAGGCGGACAGCGCATTTGCCGCCGATCTTGAAATTACCGGCACAAAAGCAGGTAACGACGACAAGGCAGGCTACGTGGCGCTGGCATCTTTTGAAAAATTGGACGACTACCGTTCCGTCAACGCAAGTTTTTATGTCCGCTTGAAAGACATGCTGGATGCGGGTGAAATTGTGCCGGAGAAGGAGCTGGTTTCGGCCTTCGTTACCGCGAGGACATCCCGGTTTGCAGATGCGGAATGTGAGCTTCTGAAGAAAAGCCTGGCCGCGGAATGCACCGTCTATAATTCCGCTGCGACGGCAACCAATAATGGCCTAGTCCGCATTTCAGTAGGTTTGAACTTTGTTCAGAAAAGCGATTTCGGAACGATCAAGGCAAAAGACCGGGCGGCCTATGTCGAAATCGAAGAACGTCTGACCGGAAGTACGCCGGATACTGTTTCTTTCAGCGGAGGGGCAATATTTCGCAGTTCGATCTACGAGCAGGCGGTCAAGCTCTGCGACAAGATCCGCACATTCGAAGGCAATTGCGCGATTTTTAAAGTGCTCATCACTACGGCCCTGAGCGAGCAGAGCGGAAGCGCGCAGAATATGCGCGCAACTGCGATCCTTTCCACTATCGAGGCCCTGTAGTTCCTGAAATTGGTGTCCTGACCGCGATGGGCCGGGCCACTAGGCGTGGCGGCGGCCCTTGGAAACACGGCGATCACGAGCGCGCGTCATCTCCAAAATCGGATCGACATCATAGGGAAGATTCTGCCCGTGGCGGAGGTCGGCACGCGTCAGGCCGATGTCCGACAGGATGTAATCGTCGAACTGCTCCAGCTTGCGAAGATAGCGGCGGGACAACCAATTGCTGATGATGCGCTGAAGCACCGGAAAGACGAATGCCCTGTCCCGGAAAGCGGCTTCGTTGAGAATGTAGTCGCGCATGACGGCACCATTGTCCCTATTGTATCGATTCATTCCGCTTGAATGTCTCTGACAAAAGATATACTCTATAGAGACAATCTCGATCAATGGAAATCTTGTCACCATGACAAATTGGATTCCCCAACTCGCCCCCAACCGCCCCCGCTATGCGGCCATCGCTGAAGCAATGCGCTCGGATTTGCTTGCCGGGGTGCTTAAACCCGGCGAGCAGTTGCCCACCCATCGTGATCTCGCTTATCGCTTGGGCGTCACCACAGGCACCGTGACGCGGGCCTATGCGGAAGCGGAGAAGCTTGGCCTGTTGGTTGGCGAAGTCGGGCGGGGAAGTTTTCTTCGAGCGCCGGGCGCGCAGGCCAATCCCTATCAAGCCGCCATGCAAGGCGATGAAAAAGTCATCGACCTGTCGCATGCCTCTCCGCCCCAGGTGCAGGACCGGCACTATCTCGATCAGGGCCTGCGCCATGTCATGGCGTCGCCCTCCCGCATCGACCTCCTCGATTATACGCCGCCCGAAGGCCACCCCCTGCACCGTGCGATGGGCGTCACCTGGCTAAAGCGCAGCGGCATCACTGTGCCCGAGCAACAGGTGGTCGTGACGTCCGGCGCCCATGCGGCGCTGATTTCCTGCCTCGCCGCCGTAACCCAACATGGCGACCGGTTGTTCGCTGAAGGCCTCAGCTATCCAACCCTTAAACCTATTGCCCGGCACCTCGGTTTAACTCTCGTGCCCATTGAAATGGATGATGGCGGGCTGGTGCCGGAAGCCCTCGAACGCGCCGCGCGCGCCGGCGAGGCCCGCATTCTCTATCTCGTGCCGACGTTGCAGAACCCCACCACGAGCACGCTTTCGCTGGAACGGCGCAACGCCATTGTCGATATCGCGCGCCGCTATGGACTTACCATTATCGAGGACGACATCTTCCGGCTACTCGATCCCAGGCTCCAGCCGCCCACCCTGTTCACGCTCGCCCCGGAGCGGACCTATCACGTGACGAGCATCTCGAAGACGCTGGCTCCCGGTCTTCGCGTTGGTTTCGTGGCCACGCCCGCGGGCAAGACAGAGATGCTGATGCGCCATCAAACCGTGGCGAGCGGACGCGCCGTGGGCCTCGCCGCCGAGGTTGCCCGCTGTTGGATCGAGGGCGATGCGGCCGGCAAGATTCTCTCCGCCATCATCGCGGAAAATGGCGTGCGCCGCGCCCTGGCGCTGGATATTTTCAAGGATCGAACGATCCGGTGCCAGCCGGGTGCTCCCTATCTCTGGCTCAAATTGCCGGAGCATTGGCGGCCCGGCGATTTCACCCGCGCCGCCCAGGACCGCGGCGTTCGCGTGAATTCGGGAACGACATTTGCCATAGACCGAAGGGCTGACGATCAGGGCGTTCGCGCCTGTTTCGGCGGCAGCGTCAGCCGGGACGGGCTGCGCCGGGCGCTGGTGACGCTTGATGCGCTGCTGGACGAACAGCCCGGCGATGAACTTCACAGTGTCGCCTGATGCGCTGCTGGGCTGGCAAGCGGACATCTAAAAGATAGAGATCTCCGACTTTGCAACGCATCACTTGGTTTCAACCAATCGATAGCCGCAGTCCAGTTCTTCGAGATTGAGCAGACTAGAGTAACGCTGCTCCCATATGCCGCTCTTCAAATCTGCCTCAAGCTTTCCTAGCCCTTCAGAAACATCGCCCAATGCCCAGAAGGACGACATGGCGGCGCGGACTTTCTCATCAAGATAGGCTGCGGGACGCCGCCAGTAGCCAGCCAAGAAACCGTCTGTGCAGTTGTGCGGAATTGGCACGGCCGAAACTTCGACAGAACCAAGCCATTTCTCATAGTTTGCCATTTGGGGCATTTGCCCCTCATCCAAAGTCACAAGTGCCGGAAAATAATCTGCAAGCCAGAACCCACGGAACGACGGGTCACATGTCAGAAAGACAATCTTGTCCCGCGTGACGCGGCGCATCTCCATGACGCCTCTTTCCTGATCAGACCAGTGGTGAATGGTCAGAACGGCCATTGATGCAGCGAAAGATTTGGCATCAAAGGGCAGGTCTTCCGCGCTGCCCTGAATGACAGTGGCATTTGAAGCAGAGCGCTGTTGTATCATTTCAGCCGAGGGTTCTATGGCCGTGATCCGCCTGCCGGCGGGCTCGTATGAGCCTGTCCCCGCCCCGACATTCAAAACGGTTTGGGCGTCTCCCAAAGCTGTTTCAATTCTCCGAGCTATTCTAGGGTCGGGCTGACGCAGGTTTGTGTAGTTCAAACCGATTGTATCGTACAAAGTATTCATAATGCCACGTATCATGAGGAACCCGTGTCGTCAGCATCAAATACCCGCTTTGTCCGCTTGTTTGCCGTCAAGGCATTGGCCACCAAAGAACAATGCACTGATTCGGACAGGTGATCCCCTTCATGCTGGTTGTCACTGTTGCTTTCGTGCTGTGCGTTCGCAGGGGCAGGAAGTCCGCGAAGTAGAACGCTTACCGCAAAACTCCCGCTGTCAATCACAAGCGCCTGCGCGGGCGAGGAGAAAGGCCCTTTCCCGCACGTTGCGGGTGAGCTTGGCCGCGGCCTCGAATTCGGAGCGGGCCTCGGCCAGTCGACCGGCCCGAAACAGAAAGTCGCCCCTCGCCGCCGGCAATGGCGCATAATTGCGCAGGGCCGCGACGTCGGCAATCACGTCTACCAGCCGCCG
>JBGTNZ010000152.1:0-3729 GCA_041742805.1 Aestuariivirga sp. | reverse complement strand
GGCGTCGGGATAAAATGAGAGATGGATATTATCGAGAACCTTCTTGCCGCCGGCGTAGGCTTTCGACAGGCCCTGCATATGATAGATGAATTGACGCGCCATCAGCGTGGATGTTCCTGAAATTGGGGAGCGGGTGCTTCTAGTGGGGAAGCATCGGCCTGTAAACCGCCCGCTCGCTAAGTACCTCGCCGCGCCGAGGCCGCCTTTTTTCGTTGCCGCCGGCGCGCCAGCATGTTGAGCGCTTCGACTCCCGCCGAGAAACCCATCGCCGCATAGACATAGCCCTTGGGCACATGGAAGCCCATGCCGTCGGCGATCAGCGTCATGCCGATCATCAGGAGGAAGCCCAGCGCCAGCATGACAATAGTCGGGTTGGCCTGTATGAACTTGGCGAGCGGATCGGACGCCACGAGCATGACCGCGACGGCGACAATGACGGCGATGTACATGATGGCGATGTGTTCGGTCATGCCGACGGCCGTGATGATCGAGTCGATCGAAAATACGAGGTCCAGCACCAGGATCTGGAAGATGGCGGCGCCGACGGTCAGCGTCGCGGCGTTGCTGACGATGTTTTCCTTGCCGTCATCGGGATCGACGGAGTGGTGGATTTCCTTCGTGGCCTTCCACACCAGGAACAGCCCTCCCCCAATCAGGATCATGTCGCGCCAGGAATAGCCATGGCCCAACAGCGTGAACACGGGCTGCGTGAGTTGCACGATCCATGCGATGGTCGCCAGAAGCACAAGCCGCATGACGAGGGCCGCGCCGATGCCCAGTCGCCTGGCGCGGGCGCGATTCGCTTCCGGCAGTTTGTTGGACAGAATGGAAATGAAGATCAGGTTGTCGATGCCAAGCACGACTTCCATGGCGATCAGCGTCGCAAGCGCGATCCAGCCTTCGGGCGATGTCGTGAAGGAGAAATAGGTCTGCCAGAAATCCATGGATGCGCCTTTGTGCTTGTACTACGTCGGCCGTGCCGGCCGGACCTGTATGGAGCAGGTATGTATGGCGTTCAACAACGGCGAGCGCTATTCGTTAGGCTGGCGGCGCCGCATGGCCAGCCACAAGACGAGAAAACCCACAAGAAAGGGCGGCCCGCCGAACATCAGAATAAGTGGCAGATTGACATACTGCTCGCCACTTGTTTGGCCAAATAGCGGTGCCAGAATGAGTAGCGAACAGCCGCCCGAAAACAGCATGGTCAGCAACGCGGCGGCCGCCAATATTAGGCGCACAGCGGAATGGCGCGGCAGACCACGAGCCACGCGGCGCTTCTCATGCCGCTCGAGCAGCAACCACAGCAGGCCTCCAGGCAACAAAAGACCTATAAAAAAGAGCGCGGTCATCTACAGGCGCCTGGGGACGAGAAAGCTCAGTAGTCCCTTGAGGCCAAAGCTCCCGGCAATTGCCACCGTCCACCAGGCCGTCGTCTTATCAAGCAGCCCAAACCACCAAGCCAAAAGTGGGACGGTTCCTGCTATAATTATGTCGATGGTGCCGAGTATATAAAATGCATAGTTGTGCGTCCCGGTCCAACCATACATCGTCGCGATGATGGCAAGGTTCAATCCCAATACAACCAGCGAAAAAAACGCGAGCTCACTGGGTCCTCCGCTTGAAACCACCAGGCACCCGCCGGAAAAAAGAATCATAAGACAACACAGTATTGTCAGCAAAACCTTCATGACACGCCCATTGACGCAGCCATCCGCCGCCGCGCCGGTTGGTCACGATAGAACATATTGTAGGTCTCGAACGGAATGATTTGGCCGTTCGGCGTTACAAAGTGGATGCAGGAGCGCTTCACCCGGCTGATGCAGAAATTATGCCGGTCCATGAATTCGACGATGGCGATACGGAAGATATTTTCGTAGCCCATGCCTTCCGGCACCGGTACTTCTGGTAGGCAGCACAGCAGCGCGTCGAGTCTCTCGGGATTGTTGCATTCCGCCGTCGCCAGCGAAAAAAAGTTCATGATCTGCTTATGCAGTTCGGGGAATTTTTCGAAGGTGATGGCGTTGGGCAGCGCTTCCACCAGCATCTCCTTGGGAAAGAAAGACGTGATGGGCGCGATTTTCTCGCCTTTCCGGAGCGCATAGCCGATGGCGATCGATTCCGGATTGCACGGCAGCGGAATGATGTCGCCTTCGCCAAAGGCGGTGTCCGCATCGATGATCCTTCGCCTGATGTCGGAGAGCACGAAACGATCGCGGGCGGGGTCGAAATTCTCGTTGCGGCCCGCATCCTGGATCGGTTGAAAGGTGATGCCTCGCACGCATTTCCATCTGAGTGCGTAATCGATGATCCAGCCCAGCTCATCGTCGTTAATCCCGCGCTTCACGACAACCACAAGCGTCGTCGAAATATTCTCCTTTTCAAGAGCTTCCAGCGCTTGCCTGCGAATCCGGGTGAGGTCTGCGCCGCGCAGGGTTTTAAGTGCCTCGGGCTTAAGCGAATCGAATTGAAGATAGACTTCAAAACCCGGCTTGAAGCTGGCGAGCTGCTTCACGAACTCCGGCTCCTGGGCAATGCGGATGCCATTGGTGTTCAACATCACATGCCGGATGGGCCGGCGCTTGGCGGCCGCGAGGATGTCGAGAATCTGGGGATGGATCGTGGGCTCGCCGCCCGAGAGCTGCAGCAGATCAGGCTCGCCTTCGCTGGCAACGAGGGCATCCATCATGCGCTCGATTTCAGCCAGCGGCCGGTGATAGGTTTTCGCTGTTGAGCTATCGGCGAAGCATACGGGGCATGTGAGATTGCACGCATCGTTGACATCGATGAGCGCCAGGCAGGAATGCTGCTCGTGGTCCGGGCACAAGCCGCAATCATAGGGGCAGCCCTGTTCGGTGCGGGTCTGCGGATTGAGCGGCCGGTCGCCGGGTTTCAGGTAATCATGGCAGAGCTTGTAATAGGCAGGGTCGGTCGAGACGAGCGTCTTTTGAACGCCGTGGGTCTTGCAGCGCTTGAGATAGTAGACATTGCCGTCTTCGATGATGATCTTGGCGGGAACCAGCCCTAGGCAGGTTTCGCAAAGCGACGTCGTCTGCCCATAGAAGATATAGGGCGCAATCTTACGGATTGGCGCGTTCATGCCCCCTCCCCATCATGACAAGCGAGTAAATCACGAGCGCAAGGCAAATGAAATGAAAGAGATTGAGCGGCCCCAGCAGCGCGCCGTAAGGCTTCATGAATTCCCAGAGGAACCGCTGGGCTCCGTAGAACAGCACCAGAAGGTAGAAGCCATTGGCCATGAACCAGCGGTTGCGTGTTCCGATGAGGGCGAGCGCCGCGACCAGGAACGTGCCCATGGCGAAGCTTTCGTAAAGCTGCACCGGATGGCGCGGCAGGCCGTCGCCGAAGTCATGGCCCCAGGGGAGTGCCGTAACGGTGCCGTGAGTGTGATCGTCGAGGCCTGAGAGGAAACAGCCCCAGCGCCCGATGGCCACGCTGGTGGCGAAGGCTGGAACGAAGATCAGGCCCGTCGAGCCGCGCAATCCGCGCATTCGTTTGAAGATTTCCACGGCCACGATGGCGCCTGCCAGTGCGCCCACGATGCTGCGCCCCGTTCCGGGAAGGCCACTGAGCCAGAGGTTGAGCGTTCCCGCGCCATAGCCGCCGATTACCGCGCCGGTGACGAGGGCAAATGCGTAACCCGCTCCGGCTGCTTCGATTTTCTGGGCGGCATCGCGTAGCCGCCAACGATAGACGGCAATAGTCACCGCC
>JBGTNZ010000151.1:0-7863 GCA_041742805.1 Aestuariivirga sp. | reverse complement strand
ATTTTCCGCCGTTATTTTTTCAAGGCGAAGGAGCCGATCGCCTATCCGCATGTGGAATGGCTCAAGAAACCGTCGATCTAAAACGCCTTGATGGATAAGGGTTTTCCGCGTTTTCAGACGCCGGATGCGCGATTGAATGCGAGTTTTCCGGTGTTATTATGGCATCGTAACGGAAAAAGCCCGCAAAATAAGGGTTTTCACGAATCAACTCTTGGGCTAACGCTGCCATCGCCAAATCCGCCAAAGGAGAAAACAATGGCTGACGAAAAAATCGTGACGATCCCCTTGTCCAAGATCGCGGCCGAACTTGCCGAGAAACATGAAATGTCGAAGAAAGCCATGAGCGAGCTTCTGGCCGCCTTCATCGATCTCACCGTCAAGAATCTCAAGAAGGGCGCCAAGGTCCGCATGACCGGGCTTGGCATCTTCCAGGTCCGCAAGCGTCCGGCCCGCATGGGAAGAAACCCGGCGACCGGGGAAGCGATCAAGATCAAGGCGTCGAAGAAACTCGCCTTCCGCGCCGCCAAGGAAGTCAAGGAAGCGATTTAAATTTTTTGATACTTTCCGTGCCAAATGGCCCCGTCACCGCGGGGCCATTTGCGTTTCAACCGCCAACTCTCTCCATCACCGGCCTTGATGACCGGGTCAAGCCCGGTCAGGTGATTCAGACTGGATGGCCGGGTCAAGCCCGGCCATGGAGAGTATTGAGTATCGCTTCACCAAGGTTCTATAGAACCATGTCGCTTAGTGAGAACTTCTCACCGCTGGCGCGATTGCGGACGCCGGCGAATGCCGTCTATGAAGCGCGTTTTCAAGCAGGGAAATATCCATGAAAAATCAGGCTCGTGTCGTGGTGATCGGCGGCGGTGTCGTCGGCTGTTCGGTGCTCTATCATCTGACCAAGGCGGGCTGGAAAGACGTGATGCTGGTGGAGCGGGACCGGCTGACCTCGGGGTCCACCTGGCATGCGGCGGGCGGTTTCCATACGCTCAACGGCGATCCCAATGTGGCGAAGCTGCAAGGGTATACGATCGCGCTTTATGACGAACTCGAAAAAATATCCGGTCAGGCCTGCGGCATGCACCGCTCAGGCGGGCTGATTCTCGCCGATACGCCGGAGCGCATGGAATGGCTGAAAATGGCCCATGCGCGGGCCCGCTATCTGGGCCTCGACACGCAAATTATCTCAACGGCGGAAGCCAAGAAGATGCATCCGCTTCTCGAAGAGAAGTATTTCGTGGGCGCCATGATCGATGCGGCCGACGGCAATCTCGATCCCGAAGGCACCACTCATGCCTATGCGAAGTCGGCCAGGATCGGGGGAGCGGAGATCGAGCAGAGTTGCCGCGTCACCGATCTCAAGCCTCGCCCCGATGGCACATGGGACGTGATCACGGTCAAGGGCAACATCCATGCCGAGCATGTGGTGAACTGTGGCGGCCTGTGGGCGCGCGAAGTGGGCCGCATGGTGGGGCTCGAGCTTCCCGTGCTGGCCATGGAGCATATGTATCTGGTCACCGACGACATGCCGGAGGTCATTGCCTACAACAAGGAACGCGGTCACGAGCTGCCGCACATCGTCGATTTCAAATCCGAAATCTACATGCGCCAGGAACGCAACGGCATGGTGCTCGGCACCTATGAGAAGGCCTGCAAGCCGTGGCAACCGAAGGAGACGCCATGGGATTTCGGCCAGGAACTTCTGCAGCCCGACCTCGACCGGATCGGGCCTTCGCTGGAACTGGGGTACATGCATTTCCCGGCGCTTGCCAAGGCCGGCATCAAGCGCGTCATCAACGGGCCTTTCACTTTCACGCCCGATGGCAATCCGCTGGTGGGGCCGGTTCAGGGCCTCAAGAATTTCTGGTGCGCCTGCGGCGTCATGGCGGGGTTCAGCCAGGGCGGCGGCGTTGGTCTGGCGCTTTCGCAATGGATGGTAACGGGCGATCCGGGCTTCGATGTCTGGGGCATGGATGTGGCGCGCTTCGGTGAATGGGCGACCCGCACCTACACCAATGAAAAGGTGCGCGAGAATTATTCGCGGCGCTTCTCCATCAAATTCCCCAACGAGGAGCTCCCGGGGGCGAGACCCCAGCAGACGACGGCGCTTTACGACACGATGATCGCGCAAGGGGCGGTGATGGGCGATGTATGGGGGCTGGAAACGCCGCTGTGGTTCGCGCCAAAGGGCGTTGAGGCGAAGGACATCTTCTCCTTCCACCGCTCCAACGATTTCAAGCATGTGAAGGCGGAGGTGAAGGCGACGCGCGATGGCGTGGGCGTGACCGAGATCGCCAATTTCGCCAAGTACCGTTTCACCGGTTCTGGCGCTGAAGCCTTTCTCTCGCGCCTGATGACCAACAAGATGCCGCGCAACGGACGCATTATCCTGACGCCGATGCTGAACCCGCAGGGCAAGCTGATCGGCGATTTCACCATCGCCAAGGCAAAGGACGATTGCTTCTATATGTGGGGATCGAGCCAGGCGCAGAAATATCACATGCGCTGGTTTGAGCAGCATTTGCCCGCGGATGGTTCGGTGAAGATCCACCGCTACGACATGGGCCTTGTCGGGCTTTCGATTGCGGGGCCGAGATCACGCGATGTTTTGCAGCAATTGACCGACGAGGACGTGTCAAATGCCGCGTTCAAATTCATGGACCACAGGTCCATGGACATCGCCCATTGTCCGGCGCTGATTAACCGCGTCACCTATACGGGCGATCTCGGCTATGAAATCTGGGTCGAGCCCGATTATCAGCGCCGCCTCTATCAGGAGATCATGCGCGTGGGAAAGGCGCACGGCATCGTCAACTTCGGCATGCGGGCGCTGCTTTCGATGCGCCTGGAGAAAAACTTTCCCACCTGGTTCCGCGAGCTTCGCCCGATCTATGGCGGCTTCGAAGCCGGCATGGACCGCTTCATCGATCTCACCAAGAACGATTTCATCGGGCGGGACGCCGCGATGGAAGAGAAGAGGAGCGGCGGAAAGCTTCGCCGCGTGTCGATGATCGTCGATGCCCATGACGCCGATGTGCTGGGCGATGAACCCATATGGCACAAGGGCAAGGTGGTGGGCTGGGCCACGTCTGGCGGGTACGAGCACTATGTCGATAAATCCATGGCGCAAGGCTATGTGCCGAAGGAGCTGGCCGAGGATGTGTCGAAGGGCGCCTTCGAGATCGAAATCATCGGTGCCAACCGCAAGGCCACGATCATCCCGCAGCCGCCGCTCGATCCGGAAGGCAAGAGGATGCGGTCGTAATTTATATTTCGTCATCCCGGCGAAAGCCGGGACCCATTATCCGCACAACGAATCTGCGAGAGTTCGTACAGAATTTGGCGTGGGTCCCGGCTCTCGCCGGGATGACGGAACTTTAATCTGCAAATTCCAGCGCTGCATCGGTCAGCCAGTCCCACACCGAGACGGCGAAGGTGCGCATGGCATAGAGGTCGAAGCGGTTATCGCTCACGCAATGAACGAGCACCGGCGTGTGGTGGAGGCCGGTCATGGCGAACATTCCGGGCATGAAGACGCTCGCATGGAAATCCAGCGGGATGCCCTTAGCGAGCACGCCGCGCGCGGGCGCGCCCTCGATGAAGATCCGAGTGCGGCTGTGCGATAGCGGCGTCACCGCGCATCGAGAGCCGAGCTTGGAGGCAAAATCTTCATCCTCTTCAGGGCCAACGAACCAGAATTGTTCCGGGCCGACCCGCATGATGGTGCGGCCATTGCTTTCAACGGCGATTCCTACCCTGGGCGGAAGCTTGCCGGTGATGGATGTGATCGCCTTTTTGAAACCTTCACCGAGCCCCGCGGCTTGCGTGAGCGAAAAGCCGCCTGCCTCGGCCATTTGCAAAGCGCTGCTCGTATAGCGCTTCACATTGGCTAGTGCTGAACGGCGCTCAAGCATTGAGGCGGGTTCCTTGCCGGTCAATGAAATGGGGCGAGACGATGCGGGCGCGAGCCTGCTCGTTCTTCAGGGGAAAGGCGCAGACGATATCCTCGCCCTCGTGCTTGAGCCCGCCCTGATAGAGGCCGAGGGCGATGAACTTATTAAGCTCCGTCGACCAGGTGACCGAGGTGATGTAGCCGCGGCCGTGGCCCTTGATCTCATCGTTCGCCGAAAAAAGGATGGCGCCGCCCCGCAATTTCTTGGCGGGCTCCAGCAGTTCGATGCCAACAAGGCTCCAGCGATCGGGCGCCTGATATTTTTCGCGGAAGCGCAATTCCTTGCCGACATAGGCCTTGTCCTTGCCCGCCATCTTGCCGAGACCCAGATCGTCGAGGGTGTTGCGGTGATCGAGCTCGAGGCCCGCCACATGGCCTTTTTCGATGCGGAGGCTTGCCAGCGCCTCAAGCCCATAGGGCTTGATGCCGAGTGGTTCCGCAGCTTGCAAAATATGCTCCCACAGCGGGATGGCGTAGTCAGCGGGCAGATGAACCTCGTAAGCCAACTCACCGGAAAATGAAAGGCGCAGCAGGCGCACGCGCACGCCCTCATGGAGGATGTCGAGGCAGCCCATGTAGGGGAGATTGGCGTTGGAGACATCAGCACCCGGAAAAGCCAGTTGCAGCGCTTCGCGCGACTTGGGGCCCGAGACGGCCATGCCGGCCCACTCGTCGGTCAATGAGCAGACCTGCACCTTGAGATCGGTCCAGTGAATCTGGAGCAGGTATTCAAGCCATGACATGACCTCGCCGGCCTGTGCGGTCGTCGTCGTCATATAAAAATGATTGTCGGCCAAGCGTGTCGTCGTGCCGTCGTCGAGCACCACGCCGTCATCGTTGAGCATCACGCCGTAGCGCGCCTTGCCGATGGGCAGCTTGGCGAAGCCGTTGACGTAGACTCGGTTGAGAAACTCGGCGGCATCGGGACCCTGAACATCGATCTTGCCAAGGGTTGAAACATCGGCGAGGCCCACGCCGTTTCGCACCAGTTCCATTTCCTTGACATAGGCCGTCTCCGGCGAATTGCCGGCCCAGGCATAGTACCAGGCGCGAAGCCACAGGCCTGCCTCAATGAACGTGGCGCCGTTCGCGGCATTCCAGTCGTGCAGCGGGGACAAGCGATGGGGCCGGAAATGATGGCCGATGCTCCGGCCTGCGATGGCGCCCAGGGCCATGGGAGAATAGGGCGGACGGAATGTGGTGGTCCCCGCATCGGCGATGGAGATGCCGCGATGGTTCGCCATCATGGCGAGCGCGTTGATGTTCGAGGTCTTGCCCTGATCGGTGCCCATGCCGAGCGTCGTGTAGCGCTTGAGATGTTCGACGGAGAGATAGCCCTCGTCGTGGGCGCCGGCGATATCCTTGGCTGTCACATCATTCTGGAAATCAACGAAGGCCTTGCCCTTGCCGCTTGCCGCAGGCGCCCAGACCGGGTGAATGGAATAGGTGCGGTCGACAGTCGACTCGGGAGCGAGGACGGGTCTGGTTTTGCTGAAGCCCGCCGTTAATGACGCCCTGGCGCCCGCCGAAGCGCCCTCCGCAATTGCCGCGGCAAGGCCGAAGGTGCCCATCATGGCGCCGGCGCCAAAGTGAGTGGGAGCGAAGCCGCCAGGAACCATGGCGGCAAGCGCTTCGTCATATTTCGACTTGATGCCGCCGTGGGATGAGAGATGCACCGCAGGCGACCAGCCGGCGGACACAGCGAGCACATCGCAATCGACCGAGGCGACATGGGAGCCGGATAGCTTCACGCTGGCCACGGATTTTCCGCCCTCGACATCGGCGACACCAGTGCCTGGGAAAATCGCAATGCCGAGACTCGAGGCCTTGCTCAGAATGCCGGGTGCTATGCCGTTGCGATGATCGGCCACGGCAACGGCGATATCTGCCGCCGCCAGATCGAAAGCCGTGTCATAGGCCGTGTCGTTGTTGGTGAGGATGACCGCGCGCTTATCCGGCGCCACGGCATAGCGATTGAGGTAGGTGCGAACGGCGGAAGCCAGCATGACGCCGGGGCGATCGTTGTTTGAAAAGACCAACGGGCGCTCCAGGGCGCCTGTCGCCATGACGATGGTCTTGGCGCGAAGAGAGATCACGATTTGCCGCGCCTCGCCCTTGGCCGGGTCCGGTTTTACATGGTCACGACGCTCCAAAAGGATGGCGAGATTGCCATCGTAGAGGCCCTGCGCGGTTGTGCGGCTCAGGAGTTTCACGTTTTTCAGGGACTGCAGCTCCGACACGAGCTGCCCGCGCCAAGCCTCATTCGCCGTATCGGTCTCGGAGAGAAGGCTGCCTCCGAACAGCGAATCCTGCTCGGCCAGAACGACGCGGGCGCCGCTGCGGCCTGCCGTCAGAGCGGCCGCGAGCCCGGCGGGGCCGGAGCCTACGACCAGCACATCACAGAACTCGTGGCGCATCTCGTAGCGGTCTGGATCGGTTGCGAATGCTGCTCGGCCGAGCCCTGCGGCCCTGCGGACGAAGGGTTCATAGAACATCCAGGACTTTTGGAAGGGGCCGATAAAAGTCTTGTAGTAGAAACCGGACTGGAAAAAGGGTGCGGCCAACGAATTGACGGCCATCACGTCGAAATCAGGTGATGGCCAGGCGTTCTGCGAGCGGGCGATAAGGCCATCGACGAGATCGGTCGTGGTGCCTGGGATATTGGGCTCGGTGCGGCCGCCTTCGCCCAAGGTGAACAGGCCGTTGGGTTCTTCGACTCCCGCGGAGAGAAAACCACGGGGGCGATGATATTTGAAACTGCGGCCGATCAGGATGTGATTGTTCGCCAGCAGTGCCGAGGCCAGCGTATCCCCGGCAAAGCCTGTCAGTGGCTTGCCATCGAATCTGGCGGTGACGGGGTTGGTGCGGTCGATGCGACCCCCGGCGGTGAGTCGGCGGAAGGCGCTCATCTACCCTTCTCCCATGGGGAGAAGGAGGGGCCCACGCCTATAGGCGTGGGCGGATGAAGGGATACGGTGCAAAAAACTGATGCACCGTGTCCCCTCACCTTCCCATTGCTGCGCAATGGGCCCCTTCCTCTCCCTCTGGGAGAGGAGAAATTAGACCTCATGACGCTGCTCCAATCTCGTTTGTCGCGGTATTACGCGCGAGTTTGAACCAGCGGCGGCAGCCCAGCACATGCTGCCAATATTCCGTGTGCAGACCTTTTGGGTTGTCGAACAGGAAGTAGTAGTCGTGCCATGACTTGAGATCGCCGGAGCCGTGGGCGGGGCGCGGCTTGGTGGCATCGCTGCCATAGCGGAATTCCGAATAGTCGCGCTCGCCGCAATGGGGACAGGGGATTCTCATTGCTTGTAGGTCCAGTTGCCGAGGCCGTACTCATCCATCTCGCCGCCCTTTTCAAAACGGTCGAGGGAAAAGCAGCGGTTCAGTTCGTGCTCGTCATCATTGGCGATGGTGTGGGCGAAGGTCCATCCAGACGCGGGTGCCGCCTTGAAACCTTGATAGCACCAGCCGCCGTTGAGATAGAGATTTTGCACTGGCGTCTTGCAAATGAACGGGCTGCCGTCGGGCGTCATGTCCATGATGCCGCCCCAATGACGCACCAGCCGCAATCTCGAAACAAACGGCATGAGCGACACGGCGCATTCGACGACACTCTGCATTTTGGGGAACTGGCCGCGCTGGGTGTAGGTGTTGAACCCGTCGATGTGGCCGCCGAACACCAGCCCACCCTTGTCGGACTGTGAAAGATAAAATAGCTCCGCGCCCCAGGACACGACATGATCGACCATGGGCTTGATGGGTTCGGTGACGAAGGCTTGCAGGACGTGGCTTTCAACCGGGAGCCTGAGGCCCGCCATCGCGGCCACATGGGATGTGTGGCCGGCGACAGCGATGGCGACCTTGCCGGCGTTAATGACGCCACGCGAGGTCTCAACGCCCGTGGC
>JBGTNZ010000150.1:0-4776 GCA_041742805.1 Aestuariivirga sp. | reverse complement strand
TGCGCGAAGGAGCGGCCGCCGCCGTCGAATCCGGAGCGCAGGTTCAGGATGTGACCGATCGCCAAGGCTGCCCGCTCGTGATTGAGGCGACGAATTCTCCAGATGGGTTTCGCGATGCGGTGCTGGCATCGAAGATCGGCGGGCGCATCGTTCTCGCCGGCATCCCCGACGGAAACATCTACACCCTGCCGGCCGCGGAAGCGCGCCGGCGCGGGTTGAAGATCAAATTCGCGCGGAGGATGGGCGATGTCTACGGCCGCGCGATCGATCTGGTCGATCGCGGCGCGGTCGATGTCGCCACACTCGTGACGAATGAGATCGGCCTAAGTGACGGACCGGGCGCGTTCCGCGATCATGCGGCCAATGCGCCCGGCCTGGTGAAAACGGTGATCTATCCCAACGGTAAAATCTAGCAGGAGGAAACTATGAGAAAGACAATACTGGCATCGTTAAGCGCTCTCGCCATTCTGGCGGGGGCCGCGTCGTTGAACGCCCCTGCGGTTTTCGCGGCGGACTGGCTGGAAACGGCGGCGGCGCCGTTGAAAGGCACCGAGATCAGCGTGATGTTTCTGGACCGGCCTGGCTACCGGGCCATCATCAAACTGCTGCCGGAGTTCGAGAAGAAGACCGGCATCAAGGTGAACTACGAGATCGTGCCTTACGAAAACGCCCGCGAGAAACAGGTTTTGAACTTTACCTCCAGCGGCGACCTCACCATGGCGCTGGTGGATTTGGTGTGGATTGGTGAATTCGCGGAGAACGGCTGGATCGAACCCATCGAGAAATTCCAGGCGGACGCTTCGGTGACCGACCCCAATTTGAAACTTGAGGGTTTCTTTCCGCTCCTCATCGATGCGTTTGGAAGCTGGGGCGGCAAGGTTTACGGGCTTCCTTTCGACAATTATTCGGGCCTCCTGTTCTATAATTCCTGCAAGCTGAAGGAAGCAGGCTTCGACAAGCCGCCCGAAACCTGGGCGGAGCTCAAGGATGTTTACGGTCCCAAGCTCACCACCGGCGACCAATATGCCTTCGCGTTGCAGTCGCTCCGCGGCGAGACACAATCGGCCGACAGCTTCATGCGCGTGCTGTGGCCGTTCGGCGGTTCGCTCCTTAATAAGGAGTTCAAATCGAACCTGACGAGCGCTGAGAGTCAGGCCGGTCTTAAATTCCGTCAGGACCTGATGAAATATATGCCGCAAGGCGTCGTCAGCTATGACCACAACGAAGCGGTCAACGCTTTGGCCCAGGGCCAGGTCGCCATGATCACCGAATGGTCGGCCTTCTACGGAACGCTGACCGACCCGGCCACCTCCAAGCTTGGCGATTGTCTTGGCGTTGCTCCCGAACCGGCAGGGCCCGCGGGCCGCCTGCCGGCGCTTGGCGGCTTCTCGCTTGCTGTCGCCTCCCAGGCGACGGAAGAACAGAAGAAGGCCTCATGGATGTTCATCCAGTGGGCGACATCCGAGGAGATCGCCCGGCCCTATGTGGAAGCTGGCGGCGTTTCGGGCCGGATGTCGATCTATGAGCAGGATGACATCAAGGCCAAATACAAGTTCGTCGAGCCCATGGTCGCCTCCTGGCAGAAGGGCGTGCCGGAATTCCGTCCGCGTTTTCCGGCCTGGGCCGGGATCACCGAAGTTGTGGCCGAGTGGGGCACCAAGATGATGCTTGGCGAAACTTCGACGGAGGAAGGTGCCAAGGAAATCGGCACGCGCATGGAAGAAATCCTCCAGAAAGAGGGTTACTACGACGGCAAGAAGAAACTCTTGCAATAACGGATACGAACGGCGGCGGGATCATCCCGCCGCCGGGCAAGGAGACCTATGACCGACATGTATCAGGAAGCCCTTGGCGAACTGGGCGCGGTGTTCCGCCATTTGAATGGCCGGAGCGTTGACGCCGCGGTGAAGATCATCGCCGGGGCAAAGCGCATGGCGCTTTATGGCGTGGGCCGTGAGGGCCTGCAAATCAAGGGCTTTGCCATGCGGCTCTATCACCTCGGCCTCAAGGCGCATGTGGTGGGCGACATGACGACGCCACCCATTGGCAAAGGTGATCTGCTGATTGTGTCCGCAGGCCCCGGCGCTTTTTCAACCGTGCTTGGCCTCATGGGCGTTGCCGCCTCGGCCGGTGCTGCCACCATGGTGGTGACGGCCCAGCCCATGGGCGAGGCGGCCAAGCGCGCCGATCATGTGCTGACGATTCCAGCCCAGACCATGGCGGACGACGAGGGCGAAGGCCCCGTGTCCGTCCTTCCCATGGGCTCGCTATTCGAAGGGGCGCAATATGTGCTGTTCGAAGTCATGATCCTGAAGCTCAGACGGCAACTTGCAATCACGCCGGAAGCAATGCGGGAAAATCATACCAATCTCGAATAGGCGCGAGGCTTGGGGGGTTCCATGGAGCTGATAAATGCGCGTTATCGTCACCCCGGCGGAAGCCGGGGTCCAGCTTCGGCGGCGGAACGGACCAATCCCGGATACGGAAGATGGACGCCTCTGTGGTTTCTGGCGCCTGCCGTTCTTTCCCTGCTGGTCATCGGAATTTATCCGACTTTATTCGCGCTCGTCACCTCGTTCCGCCATTACAACATCACGCGCCCGCGGGATGGATTTCCATTCGTGGGCTTCGAAAATTACGCCAATGTGCTTTCCGATCAGACATTCTGGGAAACGCTGGGCCGCACCGGATTTTTCTTTCTGTGCGTGATCCCGGCCGAGATTGCGCTTGGATTATTTATCGCGCTGCTGCTGCATCGGCCAGGCCTTACATTTCTCAGAACCCTCGCGCGGGTCTCCCTTGTGGTGCCGCTGGCCACGACTTACGCCGTCGTTGGGCTGGTGGGACGGCTGATCTTCAATCGCGATTTCGGCGTCGCCAATCAGTTTCTGGATTTGATCGGCGTGGGCGGCTTCGACTGGCTGGGGTCGAGCAACGGCGCCTTCATTGCCATTACCGTCATGGATGTCTGGCAATGGACGCCCTTCTGCGCACTGATATTCCTCGCGGGGCTGTCGATGGTGCCTCCGGAGATCGAGGAGGCGGCGCTTCTTGAGACGCCTTCGAAATTCGCCTTGCTTCGCTACGTGCAGCTTCCCTTTCTGGTGCCCGGCTTGACTGCCATGTTGATCCTGAGATCGGCCGATGTCCTGAAGCTGTTCGACATGGTGTTCGTGATGACCCGCGGCGGGCCGGGATCGGCGACCGACCTCGTATCGATTTACATTCAGCGCGTTGGCTTTCGCATCTTCGATATGGGCGTGGCCTCGGCTCAGGCGATCTTGCTGCTGATCCTCACCATCGTGCTGAGCCGGCTGTACATCAACGTCCTGTACCGGGAGGTGGAGCAGTGAGGGCCCCCCTCCCCCGGCTTCTGCATGGACTGGGGCTTGCCGCCATCGTGGCCTTCACGCTGTTTCCCTTCTACTGGATGATCACGTCGAGCCTGAAGGACCAGACCGATCTTTTGGCCTCGCCCCCCGTGTGGTTCTTCCAGCCGACACTTTCGCATTATGCCGAGGTCTTCGCCGACCAGAAGCTGGTTTCCGCCATTCTCAATTCCCTGATCGTCGCCCTGGCGACGACCGCGCTGGCGATCTTGCTTGGCACGCCCGCAGCCTATGCGCTGGCCCGCTTCGAATTTCGCGGCAAGGCCGACCTCTGGTTCTGGTTCATCTCCAACCGCATGATCAGCCCCATCGTGCTGGCGCTGCCGATTTACGCGCTGGCTTTGCAACTTAAAATGCTGGACACCCATCTGGTCCTGATCCTGATCTATCTGACCTTCAACCTGCCCATCGTGATCTGGATCTGCACCGACCAGTTCCGTTCGATCCCCCATGAGATCGAGCAGGCGGCGCGGCTGGATGGCGCCAGCCAGTTCATTATCTTCCGCAAGATTTATGTGCCGCTCGGCATGCCCGGCATCGCGGTCTCGGCGATTTTCAGCTTCATCTTCTCCTGGAACGAACTGCTTTATGCGCTTGTATTGACTCGAAGAAATGTCCAAACGGCGCCGGTTTTCGCCACCAATTACATGTCCGGCTACGAACTGCCCTGGGGCCGGATCATGGCGACAGGCACGCTGATCGTGCTGCCGGTGACCATTTTCGCGCTGATCGTTTCGCGCCATATGATCCGTGGACTGACGATGGGTGTCACCAAATGACCTTGGGAATCAATTTGTCGTTTTGCGTGAAGCGCTGGGTGACGCCGGACCTATGGGCGCCCCTGGTGCGCGACGAACTCGGCCTAAGCGATGTGCAACTCTCGCTCGATCTGGTCGATCCCATGTGGCCGGATCAGAGTCTCGCCGCCAGCGCAAAAGCCATCAGGCGGGAAACCGCAAACCACGGCATCCGCATTCACAGCGCTTTCATTGGTCTTGCCCATTATTCCTTCAACCAGCTGCTCCATCCCGACAGAGACGTACGCGACTATGCCGAGGCCTGGCTCGCGCGCGCCTATCGGTTTGCGGCATTGGCAGGAATCAAAAGCGTAGGCGGACCGGTGGGCGCCATTGCCTCGGCGAAAGGCCGCGGCGAGAGCCAGATCGGCGAGGCAGATTACGCCGACCTTATCGGCAGATTGCGGCGGCTAACCGAGGCCGCCGCTGAGGAGGGCTTGGAGGAACTATACATTGAACCAACGCCGCTCCGCCGGGAATGGCCTTGCACGATCGAGCAAGCGCGGCGCATGATCGCCGATCTCGGCGGCGGCCCTGTGCCGTGGAAATATTGCGTGGATTGGGGCCATGCGACATTCGAGCCCTTGTAT
>JBGTNZ010000149.1:0-3190 GCA_041742805.1 Aestuariivirga sp. | reverse complement strand
GGCGGTAGATCTGCGCGTCTTTGGCGCCACCGGAAAGCGGACGAGCAGTGGAGGTGGACGCTAAATCGGTGGCGGCCTCGCGCTCGACATAATACTGGCCGCCAAGAATCCCATCGTCGATGCCCGCACCCGAGCAGCTGTAGTCGAGAAAGGTGACGGAAAGCTGGCGGTTCTCGACGGCGATCTGAAGTGCTGCACGCAGGTTTTGACCATAAAGAGAGCGGTGGCAGAGTTGATCGGTCCACGTGGCCGATCCGGCCGCGCTGTTTTCGCTGCGGAGGGGATAGAGGTTGCGGTAACGCTTGGCGTCGCCGAATTCCGCGGGCCGGTCAGGGTTGCCTTCGCCAGAGGCAAAACTGTCGCCGAGACTCGCCACGAGAATATCGCGGACCGAGGCCGCTACGGCAATTGGCTGCTCACCTACGAGGTTGACGGAGATTTCGGCGCCGCCGGGATAAGGTAATGCAGCGCTCACCCGTTCGCCGCACCCAGCCGCCGCCAGCAACTCTCCGCCGACCCGCCATTCGCATTGGGCGGTTGGCGGCAGAGCAATTTCACCCACCGCTTCCAGCCACAGTTCGATCTCGTGGCTCTGTGGATTGAGATAATCGTCGATGCTGCCGCAGGCGCCATGGCGGCGGGATTCCGGGTCGTAACACAGCTTGCCTTCGCTCAAGGCCGCCCATCCCCGCCAATCGAAATCCTTCCGGGGCGTATCAGTGAAAGCTATCCGCCGGTCGTTGAGAACGTGCTCGGAACCCAGAACCGAGGTGCGGCCGACATAATCGGCGCGGCCATCCTCGGAGAGTTTCAGCCTCCCCGCGTGGAAGAGATATTCTCGCCAGGCATTTTCATGGAGCTTGAAGAATGCCGGATCGCGGAACAGGCGAAAGCGGTTGGCGACTTGCCATTCGATCCTGAAGTTGGAACCGTCGAGGGTCTGCGCTTCGGCTGGTCCAACGAGCAGGAAAATGAAACACAGCAAGAAGGTTTTTCTCATGGCCGCGCTTCTTGCGTTGAAAGCGGGCCAAGTTGAGGCAGACGAAAGCTATGCCTCCAGCACGTGGCCCACGAAGGGAAGTTCGCGGAACTGGTGAGCCATGTCCATGCCATAACCCACAACGAACCTGTCGGGACAGATGAAGCCCTGGAAATCCGCGGTGATATTGGCCGCGAGGTGGCCCGGCTTATTCAGCAGCACGGCGGTTAGAACCGAGCGGGCGCCACGCGCGGCGATCAAATCCTTGGCGAAGGCAAGTGTTCGGCCGGATTCGAGGATATCGTCGATGAGCAGGACATCGCGTCCCCTCACGTCGGATTCGACATCACGCAGCACCTCGACGCGGCCCGCCGATTTGGTGGCGGCGCGGTAGCTCGCGAGAATCATGAAGTCGACTTCCGGCGAGAGGCCCGCATGGTGCATGGCGCGAATCAAGTCGGCGGCGAAGACGAAGCTGCCCTTGAGGATCGGCACGACCAGCAGGCGCTCAGGCTTGCGGGAGGCGATGGCCTTCGCCATGACCGTGATCTGTCCGGCGATTTCCTTAGCTGAGAACAGAACGCCGATTCGATGCCCGTCGATCGTAAGCTCACTCATGGCCGGGAGTTGAGCCGATTTCATCCGCATGGGCAAAACGAATTTGCAGGTGCCTTGCGGTTTCGGGCGGGGACGCGACACGGGTCACGAAACTGGTGACCTCGCCGGCCTTGAGCGGGCGGGCACCCGAATCGAGGGTCCATTTGTAGACTTCCGCACCGGCTTCATCACGCAAGCCGAAACGGAGCGATGGAATTTTACGGCCGCTGCCGGAGATGTTGACGATCTCGCCCTTGATGGCGAGCACACGCGCGCCATCAACCAGCATGTGCTGCATCTCGATGCGGCGGAGGTCGATGCCATAGATGTTAACCCCCCGGCCCAGCGCGGCATAGGCGCTAATCGTGGCGGGAGCGGCGCTTACCACCGCTTCCGGAAAGATCCCGGCCATGATCAACGGCAACATTATCCCCGCTGCGAACGTGCTCCACGCGCCCATACGGCGCTGGCGTTGGCGGCGGCTCAGTGCGAAATTATCCCGCGCTGCGCGGGACGCTTCAACGAGCCGGCGAATTTCCGCGTCTGGCTCGAAGGCATCGATAATGGCTGGAAGCCGGCCCGGCTCGCTCCCAGGTACTTCGACGGCGCGGCCCTCGAGCCAACTCTGGCCGCAGGCGGAGCATTTGATCATGGTGCCTTCAGCCGCGATCCGCGCGGCGGGCATATCGTATCGGGTGGCGCAGGAGGGGCAGGAGATTAACATTGAACCTTAGAGGTTAAAGGCAAACAGGGTTAAAGCCCCGTTAACGAAGGCCATGCTGAATGGTCCGGCACAGTGGAGCAAGAGTTTGGTCCGGCTCGAGAATGTGGGATTGCGCTATGGGCATGGTCCGGAAATCCTCAAGGATGTGAGCTTCCGGATGGAGGCGGGTGGCTTCAGATTCCTCACGGGGCCTTCGGGAGCTGGCAAGACATCGCTGCTTCGCCTGTTGTTCCTCGCCCTCAAACCGACACGGGGGACGATCAGGCTGTTCGGCGAGGATGCGGCAACATTCGACAGGGCGAGGCTGCCGCTGCTCCGCCGCCGCATCGGCGTGGTGTTCCAGGAGTTCCGCTTGCTCGATCACCTCACCACCTACGACAATGTGGCGCTGCCCTTGCGGGTCGCGGGCCAGCGGGAACCCCGCTACCGTGCCGATGTCATGGACCTCCTGAGCTGGGTTGGACTCGCGGATCAGGCTCAAGCTTTTCCTCCCGTGCTCTCAGGCGGCGAGAAGCAGCGCGCCGCAATCGCCAGGGCTGTCATTGGCAAGCCTGAACTGCTGCTCGCCGATGAACCCACCGGCAATGTCGATCCGGCTTTGGCGCGGCGGCTCTTGCATCTTTTCGTAGAACTGAACCGTCTGGGCACCACGGTGCTGATCGCCACGCACGATCACAAACTGGTGCAGCAGGCGAAAGCGCCGGTGCTGCACCTTGAGCGCGGCGAGCTTCGCAGCCGATGAAAGGCAATCGCCCGGGACCGATCATTCCCTCGCGCGCGGGATCGCTCAAGTCGCTCACCGTCACCATGACGGTCATGTGCTATCTCGCCTGCCTTGCCATCGGTGCGCTCATCCTTATCAACCGCGCGGTCGAAAGCTGGACCGGCGG
>JBGTNZ010000148.1:0-3405 GCA_041742805.1 Aestuariivirga sp. | reverse complement strand
GAATGGCGGCTTCGCCCCGTTCCGTCTCGAGCTCGAAGCTCCAACCGAGATAAGCATCGCCCGGCTGCAATTGCGCGAAGGGCGGCAGCGCCGACATATCGGCGGTCACCCGCAACGTCCCCAATTCCTGCAATTGGCGCACGATAAACAGCGGCTCGTTGGCGCGTTTGAGCAAACCCAGGCTCGGGTAGAATTTGATATCCCACCGCTCCATCGCGCCGGAGGCTGCATTCTCGATGGAATTTGGCTTCGGGGCTCTCTCCGGAGACGCGTTGCCAATGCTAATACCCGCCACCCTTGCCAGCGTGGCGATCATGTTGTTCTCGTAGCCTGCCGCGAGATCGGTGTTGCTGGCGGCGGCGAGAATAAGATCGGCAAGGCAATCGGTCGCCCGCAAAGCGGCAGTCATTAGCTCGTCGGAAATTGCAATCTTGCCGATCCGGATGCCGTCGAGCACGGTTTCAAAGATATGGGCGAAAGGGACGATGCGGTCGAACCCAAACATTCCCGCGCCACCCTTAATCGAATGGATCGCGCGAAAGGCATCGTCGACCAGTTCCTGATTTCTGGCGCCCCGCTGTAAAGCCGTGAGAGTCCGTTCGAGTGTGCGCGCATGCTCGTCACACTCGTCCAGGAACATCGTCCGGAAGCGCTCGAGCTTGCTATCCATGGAAATCGATCACCCAAGTCACATGGGGCCGAGACGCTGCACAAGCTGGACCAGGGAAACCGGATCAAACGGTTTCACCATCCACGCCGTGGCGCCGGCATGGCGGGCGGCGCGTTTCAGTTCATCGTCGCATTCAGTCGTCAGGAATACGAAGGGCGTGGCCTGATGAACCTGGCTTTGGCGCACCTTGTGAAGGAGTTCGAAGCCGCTCATCACCGCCATATGAAGATCGCTGATGATCATCTCGACTTCATCGACGGCTAGAACCTTCATGGCTTCCGCGCCGTCGCCTGCTTCCAGAACGTCGTGGCCCGCCTCGGCCAGGGTGGAGACCAGAATTTCAAGCAACGTGGGGGAATCGTCGACTGCGAGGATTTTCATGTGAGTTCCGGTGTTTTGATGCCGTTCAGAGTGGCGGCGAGACCGAGATTGGCGAAAGCTGTGTCGAAGGCCGCGGAAGAATTTTTGAGGCTCAGCGATATGCCGGTTTTTTGTGTTTCGAGCACAAATGCGGTCAGCACCTGCACACAGGCCGTCGACATCCGAGTGACGGCGGTGGCGTCAATGAGCAAGGGCGTTTTGCGGCCCAGGCCCTGTTGCAAGGCTTCCTTGAGGGACGCTGCCGCCCGCAGATCTAGCACGGGCTCAAGGGTCAGGCTCAATCGCTCAATCGATGCATCGGGCAACGGCATCCCATAGCTCTCCGCGGGGTTCTCGCGCGGGGCATGTTGATGGGAGTTGGTTAATATCTCGGAAATTATCGCAGCGACAATGACTTCAACGCGGTCAGTGACCCACGGCGGAGCCAGCGGGGCGCCGGTCATCATGGGCGCCATAGAGCAAACCGGGCACGGGCTTGCTTCCCGCCATGGCGTCATTGCCGGAACTCTGCTGGGCTAAGGCTGCGGCCTCCTTCGGTCCGATCAGGATCGCCTCCGCCGCACCCCAGGGCGCTTGCTCGACCGTCTTGTATCCCATTTCGCGTAAGGCATTCGCCGTATCGGCGGAAAGAGCGAAGGGTTCCGCCGATATCTGATCCGGCAGCCATTGGTGGTGGATGCGGGGCGCGTTCACCGCTTCCTGGATGTTCATGCGGTGATCTATGACATTCAAAATAACCTGTACGGCGATGGTGATGATCCGGGAGCCGCCGGGACTGCCGAGGACCATGAAGACCTCGCCATCCTTGGTCACGATGGTGGGGCTCATGGAACTGAGCGGCCGCTTGCCCGGCGCTATCGCGTTGGTCTTGCCCTGGACGAGGCCAAAAAGATTCGCCACGCCGGGCTTCACGGTGAAGTCGTCCATTTCGTCGTTGAGGAAAAAGCCGGTGTCGCCGGCAATGACTTTCGCCCCGAACAGGGCGTTGATCGTATACGTCACCGACACGGCATTGCCGGCGGCATCGACAATCGAATAGTGGGTAGTCTCGGTTCCTTCATGGGGGGCGATGCCGGGTTGCACTTCCTTGGAGGTAGAGGCTTTCCTTGCATCTATTTTGGTTCTGATTTCTCCCGCGTAAGCTTCCGATAGCAGGCGCTCCAGCGGATTTTCCACGAAGGCGGGATCGCCCAGCAGGAAGTTGCGGTCGACGAAGGTGTGACGCATCGCCTCGACCATGAAATGAATGGCGAGGCTCGAGTTAAAGCCAAGTTCGGCGATGGGGTAGCCCTCAAGGATATTGAGGATTTCGCAGATCGCCATGCCGCCCGAGCTTGGCGGAGGTGCCGAGATCAACTCATAGCCGCGATAATTGCAGCGCACGGGCGGGCTCTCGGTGACCGTATAATCCTCGAAGTCCTGTTTCGATAATATGCCGCCATTGGCCTTGCTGGCCGCGACCACCGCATCGGCAATGCTACCCTTGTAGAATGCATCGGGGCCCTGCTGGGCGATAAGCTTCAGTGTCTTTGACAGATTCTTTTGAACAAACCTGTCGCCGGACTTCCAGGGTTTTCCGCCATTGAGGAATGTCGCGGCGACGTTGGACTGTTCGGCAAACTGGGTGGTCGCGGCCGCCAGAATATCGGCATCGCCCTGCGTGAGGATGAACCCTTCATCGGCAAGTTTGATGGCTGGAGCCATCACAGCTTCACGCGTCATGGTGCCGTACTTGTTC
The DNA here is from genome assembly GCA_041742805.1 of Aestuariivirga sp. Classification (GTDB taxonomy): domain Bacteria; phylum Pseudomonadota; class Alphaproteobacteria; order Rhizobiales; family Aestuariivirgaceae; genus Aestuariivirga. Next base: position 616 of record JBGTNZ010000148.1, on the reverse strand, counting down.
AGCATCGTGTCGAGGCCGAGCACCGAGCCTGGCACCGCGACCGCCAGATAGCCCTTGAGGCTCCGGTCCGGCACCACCTCGCCTTTCGCGTCGAGATACATGGTTTCGGTTGCGGCGGCTGGCGCCTTTTCGCGGAAATTGAGAAAGATATCGCGGCCCGAGGCCAGATGAAGCGTGGCAAAGCCGCCGCCGCCGATGTTGCCGCAACAGGGATTGGTGACCGCCAGCGCATAGCCCACGGCCACCGCTGCATCGATGGCATTGCCGCCCTGCCGCAGTATTTGAGCGCCTACGGCTGAAGCTTCATGCTGGGAGGTGACGACCATGCCGTTGGCGGCGGTGACAGGTTGTCGCGTGATCGCCCAGACAGCCGAACTGCCTGCAAGAGTCAGACCTATAACGAAAACGCCCGACCGGAATGCGCTCATTGTTGTTCCTCAAGTGGCCTGCCACCCGAAGCCCGCCGGGCGTAGGATGGCGGAAGAGGAGGGATTCGAACCCTCGATACGCTTTGACACGTATGCACGCTTTCCAAGCGTGTGCCTTCAGCCACTCGGCCACCCTTCCCGCGAAATGGCGCGCACTATAGACACGAAAGTCCGGCGATCAAGCATTG
>JBGTNZ010000147.1:0-4020 GCA_041742805.1 Aestuariivirga sp. | reverse complement strand
GCCGAGGCCATTCCCATCAGGCAGGCGGCGGATCTCGCCCGCCTTTGGTATGGCAGGCATGCCGATCCCGATTGGAAAAAGTGGACGGCGCCCCAGGCTGTGGAGATATTCCGGAAAGCGGGCTTGAGCGGACCTTTCTGGAGTCTCGACGGTGTTCAGGGGATCTATTAGCGAAGGGCGGCCCCCAATCATCATCCCGGCGAAAGCCGGGACCCATGTTTCAGCGCTCTGCGAGGATCCGTACCTTGTTCACCGTGGATCCCGGCTTTCGCTGGGATGACGAACCCGGTTAAAGACCGCAACGCTTTCGACATGGGAGGTCCATTTGAACTGGTCGATGGGCGTGACGGCCTCTAGCCGGTAGCCGCCGCCGATCAGGATCTCAGCGTCGCGCGCCAGCGTTATCGGATCGCAGGAGACGGCGACTATTATCTTCACGTTGGATTTGGCGATCTGCCGGGCCTGGGCCTCGGCCCCTGACCGTGGCGGATCGAAGACAATCGCGTCGAAACTTTTGAGTTCATTGGCCACCAGAGGCTCGCGGTAAAGATCGCGGACAGCGGTTTCCACGGGCTTGAGGCCCGGTGTGGCGCGGATGGCCTGGGTGAGGGCGGCTATTGCAGTCTTGTCGTTGTCCAAAGCGGCAACGCGGGTGGTTTCCGCGAGGCGGAGCGTAAAGGGGCCCAACCCGCAGAACAGGTCGCCCACGGATTTTGCTTTACCGATAGCGGCGATAACGCATTCAGCAAGACAGGCTTCGCCCGCCGCGGTGGCCTGCAGGAATGAGACTGGCGGCAGCACGACATCGCAGCGGCCAATCTTCAGTGACGGCGCGCGGCGCGTGACGATGACATCGCCGTTGACGGTGAAGCGGGCGAGATCAAGTGCTTCTGCGAGGCCGGCGAGTTTTGGGGACTCGCGTTCGACGATCTTGCGTTCTGCCTTGACCGATGCGTCCACACCGCCGTCCGTGGCGGTCAACGCCACATCGCAATCGCCGAACTTCGCGCCAAGGGCGCGGGCAATCGGCATGGCGTTTTTCAGCGCGGGCACTAAAATGGGGCAGCGCTCGATATCCACCAGCGCGTGCGTGCGCATCTGCATAAAACCGGCGGTCACTTGAGCGTCCTTGCGGCGGACATGGATGCTGACCCGGCGGCGGCCTAAGCCATGGGCATCGACGAGACCCGCCACAGGGGTGCCGATGTGACGGCGGCGGAGTGCCGTTTCGACCAGTCCACGTTTCCAGACGCCATAGGGTTTACCGTTCCAATGCTGCAACTGGCAGCCGCCGCAGGCGCCGAAATACGGACAAAAGGGTTGCACCCTTTCGGATGAGGCCTTTTCGATGCGAAGGATGCTTGTCCGTTCGCCGTCGACAGCGGCGGCTACGGTCTCTCCCGGCAGTGCGTAGGGCACAAAAAATGCCTGTCCCTCGTCCATCGCCAAGCCCTCGGCCCGGCGGCCGAGACCGGTTATCTCGAGGCGACGTTCAATCATCCGGCGAACGGGTAGGCTATGGCAATCGCTTGGCCGGACGCCAACGCGATACGCACGGGGCCTAGAGCCACGTTCGAAAGCGTAAGCGTCGAGCCTAGCGGCACGCCGCGTTTCGCCAAGGGCCATTTTACGCCTTCGAGATCGAGGCCTATAAGATCAGTGAACGGAACAATGCTGAGGCGACTATGCTGCGGCAAATCAATTTCGAGGGAGCCGGGAATTATCGGATGAGCTTCTTCGTCGCCGCTGGTGATGAAACTGGAGTGCCCCGCCATGGCCAAATGCAGGATCAGGCCGAAGTGCGCGAGCGTGTGATCCGCTTGGCCGCCGAAGCCGCCAACCAGAATTAGTTCGCGCGCGCCCCGTTCGAGGGCGGCGGCAACAGCGAGACCGCCATCGGTTGCGGCTTTCTCGGCGGGATGGACCTGGCGCGGTACATGCCGGTATTGCACGGTGAGTTCCGAGCCCGCCGAATCGAAATCGCCCACCCATAGTTCGGGCGACAGATTTAGTGCCGCGGCATGGATCATGCCGCTGTCGGCCGCGATGACGCGAGCTCCTTCCAGTTGCCTCCGCAGCCGGGGAGTCACCGTCAGATCGCCGCCAAGAAGGATAGCAAACCGCTCCATGAGCTCTTGTAGCAAATGAGGCTTGTCAGTGCATCGGGCAGCGGCTATTCATCGCCCCGCTCTCAACGGGGTGCCGCAGGTAAGCGGCTGAGATGGGCTATTGGCTCCAACCCGCTGAACCTGATCCGGATCATGCCGGCGGAGGGATTGAAAGCCTATGAGAAAGATCATCCTGTTTGCTTTTCTGGTTTTCGCTTCGCCCGCGGGAGCGAAAGAAACACTGACCATCTACACCTATGACAGCTTCGTTACGGAATGGGGGCCGGGCGGCAAGATCAAGACCGCCTTCGAGGAAAGCTGCGATTGCACGATTGAATGGGTCGCCCCGGGCGACGGCGTGGCGGTGCTTAACCGGCTCAAGCTTGAGGGCCGGAACACCAAAGCCGATGTTGTTCTGGGTCTCGATACAAGCCTGACCGCCGAGGCCAAGGCGACGGGACTGTTCGGCAAGCACGGCATCGATCCCGGGTTGGCGAAGACACCGATTGCCTGGACGGATGAATATTTCATGCCGTTTGATTTCGCTCATTTCGCCATTGTCTATGACAGCCAGACGGTGCTCAAGCCGCCCGCGAGCCTCGATGAACTGGTGAACGGCGATCCCGTCCAGAAAATCGTGTTGCAGGATCCCCGCTCATCGACACCCGGGCTGGGGTTTTTGCTGTGGATGAAATCGGTTTATGGCAACAGGGCTGGCGAAGCCTGGGCCAAGCTCAAACCTCGTATTTTGACGATCGCGCCGGGGTGGACGGAAGCCTATGCGCTGTTCACAAAAGGTGAGGCGCCGATGGTTCTCTCCTACACCACCTCGCCTGCCTATCATGTGATTGCCGAGCAGCAGGATCGCTACAAGGCGGCGGAATTTTCCGAGGGTCATTATCTTCAAATCGAGGTGGCCGGGTTGGTGGAGGCTTCGCCGAGGCGAGCACTGGCGGAAAAATTTCTGCGCTTCATGATGGGGCCGGAGTTTCAGGACGCGATCCCCACAAACAACTGGATGTTTCCGGCTGGCACCACTTCGGCACCCCTGCCCGCAGGCTTCGATGCGCTGGTGAAACCAGCTCAATCGCTGCTCTTCACGCCGGAGGAGGTGGCCAGGGACCGCCGCAGATGGATCGACGAGTGGCTCAACGCCATGGCGCGATGAGTGGCTTTGTCATCAGGCAATCGCCAGCGCTGGCTGTAGCGGCGCTTACAATTATCGGTGCGCTGGTGCTTGTGGGTTTCCTGCCGGTTTTGTGGATCGGACTGAAAGAGGGACTCGCCCGGGCCGATCCCTATCTCTTCCGTGTCGCGGGGTTCACGCTGTTGCAGGCGGGACTTTCGACGGTTTTTTCGCTGGCGCTGGCGGTGCCGGTGGCGCGGGCACTGGCGCGGCGGCGGTTTATAGGACGCGGCACCATCATCTCGCTGCTTGCCTTGCCGCTGGCGCTTCCGGCCATCGTCACGGTTCTGGGGATCGTTGAAATCTACGGCAGCCGGGGCTGGCTCGGCGGCGTGTTCGACATTTATGGATTGCAGGGCATTCTGCTGGCCCATGTGTTTTTCAACTTTCCAATCGCGACGCGAATGATACTGTTGCGCCTCGCCGCCGTTCCGCCTGAGAGCTGGCGGCTGGCGGCGCAACTGGGATTTCGCGACGCCGATGTGTGGTCGCGCATTGAATGGCCGCAGATTCGCGCGGCACTTCCGGGTGCGGCCACGCTTATTTTTCTGCTCTGCGCGGCAAGTTTCACGGTGGTGCTGACGCTAGGCGGCGGGCCCAATGCCACGACCTTAGAAGTCGCCATCTATCAGGCGTTGCGATTTGATTTCGATCCCTCGCGCGCCGCTGGATTGGCCATCGTGCAATTGGCGATCTGCGCCGTACTGGCCGTTCTCGCTCACCGCT
>JBGTNZ010000146.1:0-5966 GCA_041742805.1 Aestuariivirga sp. | reverse complement strand
CCCGCCGCCCGACGAGCGGACGGTGCGGCGGAAGGTTTCGGCGATCTGGAGAGAACTGGTGAATTCAAACTAACAGCTCGCCCCACGCGGCAAAGCACAGAAGGCTCGACTCAGAGATACGCTGAAAGGGCTATCGACGGTCTCCCGACGACGAGCGAGGAGGACGGCTACCTCTCGAGACCCTTAACCTGCTCACCGCCAAGACGCGCAACGGCAGGGCCGCGCGCAAGGACGTTCGTCTGCACCGCCGCGACGCCGCGGGCTCGAAGCTCGGACGCGGAGGATGACGTGTTCCGCCTCGATGCCTCAAAGGGGCGCTATGACGCGCAATGAACAACTCGGCAGCGCATGACGCGCGGCTCACTGCATGTGCTGGCTATGCCAGATCGTGTTCGACGTGTCGCCGAGGTGGACGATGTGGAGCTGATTGCCTAGTCCAGCGAGCCCGGCCGCTGCCTTGCTGAGCTGGCCCTCGATCTCGACATTCGGCCGCCAGCGCCCATCGTAGATCGAATGCCAAAGCCGGTTCGAGGAGTCCCCGAGATGCACCATGTGCAGGCGGTCCTGTAGCACGGCGAGCGCCGGCGAGGCCTTACTCCTTTGATTGCGGATCGGAACGTTCTCCGTCCAGCTGCCGCCATCATATATCGAGTGCCAAAGGTCATTCGAGCTGTCGCCGAGATGTACCATGTGGAGGCGGCCATCAAAGACGGCGAGCGCCGGCGGCGCCTTGCTTTGCTGATTGAGGACCGGCGTGTTTTCGGACCACTTCTTTCCATCGAAGGATGAGTGCCAGATGTCGTTCGAGCTGTCGCCGAGATGCACCATGTGCATGCGGCCCTGGAAGAAGGCGAGGGCGGGCGCCCCCTTGCTCTGCTGGCCGGGTATCTTGCGGTTCTCCGTCCAGCTGCCGGCCGCCGGATCGAACATCGTGTGCCAGATGTCGTTGGAGCTGTCACCGAGATGCACCAGGTGAAGCAGGATGCCATCCGCGGCGAGGGCGGGCGCGGCCTTGCTCTTCTGGTTCGGGATGGCGACATTGTCGTTCCAGCTGCCGGCCGCCGGATCGAAGATCGAATGCCAGATGCTGTTCGAGCTGTCGCCGAGATGCACCATGTGAAGAGCGCCGCCAAGCGTCGCGAGCGCCGGCGCGGCCTTGCTCTTCTGATTGGGGACCGGAAGGTTCGGGGTCCACGGTGGAGAGAACGCCTTGACCGTCTCGATGTCGCCATTCGAGATCGTCGGCAGCGTCCCGATATTGGCGAAGCTGCCGAGAAATCCCGTCGTTGCCTGGCCTTGGGTGATCGCGGGCTTTGATGAGTCTTTCGTGAACGAGAAGGCGCTGTAGTGCATGATGGAATCGTAGTCGTACAATCCGCTATCGTCGGCGTCGCCGACGTGCCGGTCGAAGTTGTGCTCTTCGCCGTCGCGGATGTTGTCCTGATCGATGTTGACGAAGTTTCCGCGGTCTTCCCTCGACTGTTCGTGAAACAGGCCGATCGCGTGACCGATTTCGTGAATCACAATCCGCATACTGCGCGCTCCCTCGTCGATCCGGGAATGCCATAGATCGTTAGAAACGTCGCCGAGATGCACCATGTGCACACGGCCCATGAATTCCGCCAGGGCCGGCGAGGCCTTGCTCTTCTCGTCGGCGATGCGGGTATTAGCGCTCCACATGCCGTTGCCGAAGACGGAACGCCAGATATCGTTGGAGCTGTCGCCGAGGTGAACCATGTGAAGCGTGGCGTTCGCGGCACCGTCATTGTGCGCAGCCAGGGCCGGCGCTGCCTTGCTCTTCTGGTTGGCGATGATCCCGAGGTCTTGCCAATCCACACCATCGGTCGAGGTGGCGTGGCGCAGGTTGTTCGAGTTGTTGTCCAAGTGCACCATATGAAGGCGGCCCTGGAACGCGGCGAGCGCCGGGGACGCTTTGCTCCTGTGATTGGCAATGACTTCGTTCTCAGACCAGGTTGCGGTTATGGGGTCGAAGACCGATCGCCAAATTCTGTTCGAGGTGTTGCCGAGATGAACCATGTGCAGGGCGTTCTGGAAGACGGCGAGCGCCGGGGCGGCTTTGCTCTTCTGGTTGGAAATGATGCCGAGATCTTGCCAATTCACCCCGTCGGTCGAGGTCGCATGGCGTAAGTCGTTCGAGTTGTCGTCGAGATGCACCATGTGAAGCATGCTTTGGAACGCCGCCAGCGCCGGGGTGGCCTTGCTCCTGTGTGGCGTGCGGTTGTTGTCCGTCCACGCCGTGCCGTCGAAGGCCGAATGCCAAATGACATTCGTCGTATCGCCAAGATGCACCATGTGAAGACGGTTGAGCAGCCGCGCGAGCGCCGGCGCGGCCTTGCTCTTCTGGTCGGGGATGAGTCGTTGGTTGCTGCTGCCGATATCCACCTCGACGACCTGCTCACCGCCCTGCCGGCCGATGCTGCTTTGACCGCCCAAGGAAAACTCGCGGAACAGAATGAAATCCGCATCGGTGTCTGGGTTGCGGGGCAAGAGGCGAAGCGGTGTACTGTTGTTCCACTCGGCGATCCCATCAAGGATCACTTGGCGCATGGGCGAGCCGTCAGGGAACGCGACGTCGTCGATTTCGAAGGGAACCCGGCCATTTGGCCAGCGGTGGCTTCTCTCCGTGGTGACCACACCCATGATAGCTCTCCTATCGATGGGATGCGCCCGTATGTCGGCGTAACGCATCCTTCCTCGTGCGGAACGGCTTTGCCGTCTCAGCCGAAATCTCCGCAATCTCGCCGCAGGTCAAATGGGCATGCCAACCGGCTTCATTCCCGTAAAACTCATACCTCGCGATGATGGCGAAACTATTGCCACGCTTCAGGCTCAGGCATGCCATAAAATTCTGAACTAAGGGGTTCCACCGCCGTTAACAGGCGGCCTTTACAGCACCGGGTGCTGCAACCGCTCACTCTCATTCATGCCATCTCCTTTGGGTTCGGGCGAATTTCATAACGGATCGCGCCGCAGGCGCATCCGCCGGTATAAGCCTCACTCAACTATTCTCTACTGTCTCTAAGCTCGCTCGGAAGTCATGCGTCGTGAGATCTCCCGTCCCTTGGTTGCCAACGACACCCACAACTTCGCTCAGCCCTTGGGGTACTCGTCGTGGCGACGCCACCAGATGCCTTTCTCGTTGCGCCCGCGTGGCGCGCGGTCGAGCCACTGGTACATGCCCCAGAGGCCGTCCAGTCCGCGCGCATAGGTGGAATAGGTGTGGTGGACGACGCCCTTCTCGCGCACAAACGCGCTCATGCCCGGCCTTTCGCGGGTGTATGTGGCTACGTCGGTTCCGGTCATCGTCGCGTTGTCCGGGTTCTCGCCCTGTTTCGTCAGTGTGTCGCTGATGTCGCCCGTCAACGGCGGCTCGCGCCGGTAGTTGTATTCGATGCCGCCCTTGCGCTGCTGCTCCTCGGTGAAGAAAACGTTGAAGTCGGCGTTGAAGTCGCTGCCAGACGACGAAGCCCAGGGAAACGTCCATCCCATCCGCCGCTTATACGATTGTATCTGCGCGAGAGGAGCGCGCGAGACGGCGCCGAGCGCCACGTCATGGTTCGCCAGGTGGACGACGAAGCCGTTGAAGGCGTCCGCGATCGTCGAGCAGGTTGCGCAGCCCGCCGTGTAATCCGGCCCAAACATGAAGTGGTAGACGAGAAGCTGCGAGCGGCCTCGGAAGAGGTCCGCCAGCGAGGCGTTCCCCTCATCGGTTTCGAACCGATACTCCTTGTCGACTCGGACCCACGGCAGCGCTTGACGCCGCTGCGCCACCTCGTCGCTGCGTCGCGTCAGCTCCTTCTCCTTTTTGAGCAGCGCGACCCGGGCCTTCAACCAATCATCGCGCGAAACGACTTGATGATGCATAGCAACCTCCTGTTTGTTGAGATGCTCACTGGATGAGACGATCAATCGGGTGATCGCGCCGTCAGTAAGCGTATTTGGGCTGCCATTCGGACTTGCCCGGAATGAGATCGAAGAGATGCCAGATGCCGGCATAGTCATCGCCCGGCGAGAAGGAATCGTCCGAGATCCGCAGGATCCGCTCACCTTTGCGCGTGAAGACGGAAACGCCGGGATAAAACCCATCACTTCCCGCATAGCTCATGTCCTTGGCGAAGGTCGTGCCGGCATGGGAGATCATGGGGAATTTCCATCCGCGCAGGGATGCAAATTTCGCTTGCTTCACGGGATCGTCAGGCGTCGAGACGATGAAGGCGGCGCGGTTCTGCAAGTGATCGTTGACGCCGTTGAAGCCATCGGCCCACAGCGTGCAATAGGGACAGCTCGCTCCCATGTTGTGAATGACGAAGAGATGGTCCTTGCCGGCAAAAAGTTCCGACAGTTTCACTTTCTCGCCCGTGGCCCGGGTGAATTCGTAATCCTTGACCGGTTCGGGTTTGGCGGCGGCGCGGACCTCCTGCATCTCCTTGCGAAGTGCCCGCAATTCCTTCTGTAGGGATTGGAGCTTCTTCGAGGCTTCCTGATAACTCATGGCAGCTTTTCCTTCCCCCGACGGGTTTGCGCCGCGCGCTTGCCGCCCGCATGAATGCGCTTGTTGCGTTCGATTTCCTCAAGCCAGGTGGCAAGGGTATCGAACTGGTTCTGCCAATACTTGCTGTAGCGGTTGAGCCAGACGGCCGCTGTCTGGATTGGCCCCGCGTCGAGGCGGCAGCGGCTCACCCGCCCGGTCCGTTCCTGTGTCACGAGCCCTGCCTTCACCAGTACCTGAATGTGCTTCGATACGGCCTGGAGCGAAATGTTGAAGGGTTCAGCAAGTTCCGAGACCAAAAAAGGGTTGCCATCGAGACGTTCGAGTATAGAGCGGCGAACCGGATCGGCGAGGGCAGCAAAGACCAGATCAAGCCGCGCTTCTGGCAGGGACGCCGCAACGGCCGTGCCTAGGATGGGCGGGTTTTTCATTCGATCAATCATATGATTGATAATCAATCACATGATTGATAACGAGTCAATGGGCCTTTCCCAATTGCGGGCGGCGCGGGCGTCGCTAGTCAAGATAAAGCCGGAAACCCTCGTGGCTGGCTCTAAATTCAAGGCGGAACGAAGAAGTAAGTCTGATGATGCAGTAACGTAGCTTTCCGCGCACAGACGTTCCATCGCTCTCATGATGGATGGCTCGACAATCTAGAGAAACCTAATTGTTATAAGTCGCCGTGTGCGCACCGTGTGCAGTAACAGACAGCGTGAACATCCTTCGCGAAGATGTGCCTCAAAACTGACCGCTGTCTCAGTCCGCAGTGACGCCGAGTGTGCTGCTTCGTTCGAAATATGTCCGCGCTTTTCACGGCTTTACCAATTGATCAATGCTGGAGCGGTGGCCATTTTGCTGTCGAGTGCGGAGCCAACTGCGGCCCGACATCCAATGGAGGCGCTCGCGAAGAAGATTCATCCGAGGAGATTCTGTGTCGATTCCGTCCAAAAGAACCGCGGCCATTTTTTCCGTCATTGCGGCAGCCGCGTGCTGGGGAGTGGCAGGTGTCGTAAGCAAGCTCCTGATGGACGAGGCTACGCCCATGCTGGTGCTGACCGTGCAGTTGAGCTCCAGCGTCCTCCTTACTTGGGCAATCCTTGTTATTAAATTCGATAGAATCGAGATTAGCAAAGACACTTTATTAGTATTTTCCTTGGGGATTCTTCATCCGGGCCTTTCAAATACACTCGGAATAGTCGGGCTTGCGCACTTAGACGCCTCTATCGCTTCAACAATCTGGGCGCTGGAAGCCGTTGCAACCATAATGCTGGCTGCGGTTATGCTCGAGGAAAATTTTTCCAGTTCGCAGATTGCGCTGTCAATCATTGCCGTGACCGGCGTATATCTGACAACGGTTCACGCGGATCAAGCCGCCGATGTTCTTGAGATCGTATATGGCGTGACCCTGACAATCATCGCGGTCATTAGTTGTGCAGTCTATTCAGTATTTTCTCGC
>JBGTNZ010000145.1:0-4918 GCA_041742805.1 Aestuariivirga sp. | reverse complement strand
CTGTCTCCGCCTGATGATCGGCCAGAGGATCACGCTGAAGCAGCCCCCTCATCCGGCGCTTCGCGCCACCTTCCCCCGCGAGGGGGGAAGGAAGGATATGGCGCACCACCTTTTCGCCGCCCACTACACTTTCAACCAAAAATGGCCCGGTTCTTTCCTGTTCGGCGAGGGTTTGTAGTTCGGATACACGCTCCCTATCAAAAACCTCGGTCAGCAACTTCACCCGCCCGCCACAGCACTGGCCCATGTCGGGGCCCAGCGCATGTGCTGTTATTTTCGCGGATGCGCCCTTGGCCAGCATTTCCTGTGCGGCGGCGATGGCGTGCCACTCCAAGGTGCCGCCGCCGATTGAGCCGTGATAGCCAAGGGGCGTTACCACCATGTGGGCGCCGGCATCGCGGGGGGCTGAGCCCTCTGTCGATATGACGGAGACCAGGGCGCAACGGCCTTGCTCTTCCACCGCCTTCAGAATGAGGGCCCACACTTTCATGATTGCATCGCTTTCACAGCCCGGAGGATCGTCTCCGCCGTTGCGGGAGCGTTGAGAGGCGGAATTTTTCCTGGGCGCAGGGACGCAACCGCATTGAAGATCGCGGACCACACGGAAATCGCCAGCATCAGCGGCGGCTCGCCTACGGCCTTGGAGCGGTAGATGGTGTTTTCCGCATTGCCACAGGACTCGAAAATCTTCACGCGGAAATCGGCGGGCACATCGGCGGCGGTGGGAATTTTGTAGGTCGATGGCGCGTGGGTGCGGAGCCGTCCTTGCTCGTCGAACACCAGTTCTTCGTTCGTAAGCCAGCCCATGCCCTGGACGAAGCCGCCCTCGATCTGGCCCATATCCATGGCGGGGTTCAGCGAACGGCCGACATCGTGGAGGATATCGACGCGGTCCATCCGCATCTCGCCGGTGAAGGTGTCGATGGTGACTTCACTGCAAGCCGCGCCATAGGCGAAATAGAAGAAGGGCCGGCCCTTGGCCTTGGAGCGATCCCAGGTCACTTTCGGGGTGGCATAGAAGCCAGTGGAGGAGAGCGAAATCCGCGCTTCGTGCGCTTTCTTCGCAAAATCTCCGAAGCCCATGCTTTGATTGCCGATAATTACTTGACCAGCTGCAAAGCGGATGCGCGACTTTGGCATTTTCCAGCACTGCGCGGCGAAGTTCACCAGGCGGGATCTGATCGTGCCCGCCGCCGCTTTCGCGGCCATGCCATTGAGATCGGCGCCGGAGGAGGCCGCTGTGGCAGAGGTGTTTGGAACTTTGCCGGTTGTCGTGGCCGTGATGCGGACGCAATCCGCCGCGAGGCCAAATTCTTCCGCCACGATTTGAGCGACCTTGATATAAAGCCCCTGCCCCATCTCGGTGCCGCCGTGGTTCACAAGAACGGAGCCATCGGTGTAAACATGTAACAGGGCGCCCGCCTGATTGAGGTGGGTGAGGGTGAAGGAAATACCGAACTTTATCGGCGTGAGCGCCAGACCTTTGCGCAGAGTGGTGTTGCTCGCGTTGAAGGCAGTGACGGCTTGGCGGCGGGCGCGATAATCCGACGAGGCTTCGAGCTGCTCGATGATTTCGAGGGCGATGTTGTCTTCGACCTTCATGCCGTAAGGCGTCACGTCGCGGCCCGGCGCGTAGAGATTGCGCTTACGCACGTCGAGAGGATCGAGCGCCAGCTTCACGGCGATGGCGTCCATCATGCGCTCGCTGAACACCATGCCCTGGGGTCCGCCAAAGCCCCGGAAGGCGGTGTTGGATACGGTGTTGGTCTTGAGGCGGCGTGACCTGATGCTGGTGGCCGGATAGAAATAGGCGTTGTCGGCGTGGAACATGGTGCGGTCATTGACCGGGCCGCTGAGATCGGCGGAAAAGCCGCAGCGCGACAGGAATTCCACGTCGACGGCGGTGAGCCGGCCTGTCCTGTCGAAACCCGCCTCGTAATTCACCCGGAAGTCATGGCGCTTGCCGGTCATGATCATGTCTTCGTCGCGGTCGAGGCGGCATTTAGCGGGATGGCCGGTGACATGCGCGGCGAGAGCGGCGAGTGCCGCCCATTGCGCCGCCTGGCTTTCCTTGCCGCCAAAGGCGCCGCCCATGCGGCGGCATTCGCAGGTGACCATGGCGTGGGGAATATTCAGCATTCTGGCGATCAGATGCTGCACCTCGCTTGGATGTTGGGTCGAGGAGTAGACCGTCATCGCGCCGCTCTCCTCGGGCACGGCCATGGCCACCTGGCCTTCGAGATAGAAATGCTCCTGGCCGCCGATCAGGAATGTCTCAGCCGTCCGGTGGAGAGATGATGCGAGAGCCGTCTTCACGTCGCGGCGCTTGAACTCATAGGGCGGCAGCATGTCTTCGGCGGATTGGTCCACGGTGATGGCGGGCTTCTCGATGGCGATCTCGATCTTCGCCAGGCGGGCGGCGCGCCGGGCGGCTTCACGGGTGCCAGCCACCACCGCGAACAGGACCTGGCCATGAAATTCGATCGCGCCATCGGCGAGAATGGTATCGCCTCCCTGATCCGTCGGGCTGCAGTCATTGGCGCCGGGGATATTCTCCGGCGTCAGAACCGTGACGACACCGGGATAATTCCGCACCGGGTCGAGATTAAGTGAAATAATCTTGCCGCGCGCGCCATCGGCGGAATAGCCGGGGTACACATGAAGCAGGCCCTCGGGCTCGCGCATGTCGTCAATATAGGTGGCGGTCCCCTGGACGTGGAGCGCTGCACTGTCGTGGGCGAGCGCCAAGCCCACGGCTTCTGTTTCAATGGGCTTGCGGCGCGCTACAGCCATCAGGCGGCCTCGCCGCGAAGGTCGGCAACGCGGGTTTCCCCTGTTGCCGCGCCAGCGATCTCGATCACGGCCTTACGCAGCAGCGCTTGGGCGATTTCGAGGCGATAGGCGGCGGAGGCTCGCATATCGGTGATGGGCTGATAGTCTTCCGCCAGCGCTCCGATCGCGGAGGACCATGAAGGCTGAGAATCGAGTGAGAGACCGGCCAGCGCCGCTTCCGTCCGCGAAGCCCGCTTGGGCGTTGCCGCCATGCCGCCGAAGGCGATGCAGGCGGAGGCGATGCGGCGCTCCTCAAAAGTAAATTTGAAGGCGGCCATGACGGCGGAGATATCTTGATCGAAGCGCTTGGATATTTTGTAAGCGCGGAAAGCTTCGTTGGCCTTGAGCTTCGGAATATCGATGCGCCACACGAGTTCGCCGGGCTGGCGGTCTTGCTTGCCATAAGCGATGAAGAAATCTTCGATGGGCAACTCGCGCAGGCTATCACGTTGGCGAAGATGGAGCGTGGCGCCAAGGGCGATCAACATGGGCGGCATATCGCCGATGGGCGAGCCGTTGGCGATATTGCCGCCGATGGTGCCCGCGGCACGGATCTGCTTCGCGCCCAGGCGCCGCAAGACTTGGCCCACGTCGGAGTCAATCTTCCCGAGATGGGATTGCGCTTCGGCATAGGTGACGGCGGCGCCGAGCGTGAGGCGATCGGGGGTGTCTTCAATTTCGTGCAGAGCTTTGACCTTGCCCACGTGGATAATTTTCGGCAGGTCCCGAAGTTGCTTGGTGATCCACAGGCCCACGTCGGTGGCGCCGGCGACGATGGTGGCGTCGGGGTGATCGGCGACGAGCGAGGCCAGCGTATCGGCATTGGAAGGCACCGCCAGGAAACGCGCGGCATCGCCGATAAAGACATCGGAGCCATCGTCGAGCGCGGCGAGTTGGGTTGCGGTTTCCGCATTCTTCCACTGGCCGGTGGCTTGGCCGGTACAGGACGCAATAGCGGCGTCCACGATAGGGCGATAGCCGGTGCAGCGGCAGAGGTTGCCGGCGATATGATCGATGATCTCGCGGCGGTCCGGCCGATGCCCGGCGTGGTAGAGCGTGAACAGCGACATGATAAAACCGGGCGTGCAGAAGCCGCATTGGGAGCCGTGGTTGTCGACCATGGCCTGCTGCACGGGATGAAGCGTGTCGCCATCCGCCAAATCGTCGACGGTTACGAGTTCCTTGCCATCGATTTGGCCCATCAGGAGAATGCAAGCATTCACCGGTTCATAGACAACACGACCATCACGCAGAAAGCCCAGCGCCACGGTGCAGGCGCCGCAATCGCCTTCATTGCACCCTTCCTTGGTGTCGCGGGATTTTTCCTCAAGGCGCAAATAATCAAGCACGGTTCGGGTGGGCGGAACGCCGCCGAATTCGGTGATCTGTCTTCTCCTCAGGAACCGTATCGTGGAGCGTTCCGCCAAGCTCAGCTCCCGCGATAGGTCGAATAACCATAGGGTGAGAGCAGCAGAGGTACGTGATAGTGCTGGGTGCCATTGGCGATGCCGAAGCGGATGGGGATCACGTCAAAGAAGGCGGGCTCGGGGATTTTCAGACCCTGCCGGCGCAGATAATCCCCGGCGTGGAAGCGCATTTCGTAGTGCCCTTGCAAAAAGGCGGTGCCCTCGAGAATGGGCCCATCGGCGCGGCCATCGGCGTTGGTGTGAACGGTTTTGATAAGCAGATTCCCGCCGTCGAGCAGGTACAGCTCGATCTTCATTCCGGCAGCGGGGCTGCCTGCGGCGGTATCCAGCACATGCGTTGTCAAACGGCCCATTCTCGTTTCCTCTTAGTTGAATTATAGGGCAATTTATCTTGATCAGCCAAACCACTCTCCCGGCTTTCGCCGGGATGACGGAAGAGGAAGAGGTTAGTCGATAAGAATAGCGCGAAAGTCGTTGACGTTGGTCTGGGTGGGACCGGTGATCACTTGATCGCCGAGTTTTTCGAAGAAGCGGTGGGCGTCGTTGTTCACGAGGCAACCGAGGGGGTCGAGACCCAGGCCCCTGGCGCGGTCCAGCGTATCGGGGGTGATGACGGCGCCGGCGATTTGCTCCATGCCATCGACCCCATCGGTATCGGC
>JBGTNZ010000144.1:0-4418 GCA_041742805.1 Aestuariivirga sp. | reverse complement strand
GGCGAGGTATTGCTGCGCGCCTCATACGGTAGCGCCAACTATGACCGTTTGGTCGAGCTGAAAACAAAATACGACCCAACGAATCTATTTCGGCTGAACCAAAACATCTTGCCGGCCAAGTAAATGGCAATTGGTAACGACACGAGGCTAATTGCCGAATGACCGCTCATGGCCCTTCTGCGACGTGGCGTGGGAAGCGAACGAAGGCCAATTCAAATCCAGAAGCGGACACCAGCGCGCTGATCGGGCCATGTCCGTTTCTGAGTTCACGCCCTAGTTGCCCAGAATGATGTCGCGGGATTCGCCTGCGCCGATCTGAAATTTGGCACTCAAGGTCTCTCCGCCTGTTTTAGCGACGGCGGTATAGGTACCCGGCTTAAGCACGACATCGGCGGAAAGCCCTTCGATGGCGGGCAGGGTGTTCCCGTTGGCATCGGCGACATGCCAGAGTATCTTCGCATCGGGCGCGCCGACGAAGGCCAGCCGCGCCAAGCCTGCGGCGTGGTCGATCTCAACCGCGCTCATCAGGCCCGGCTTCACATGGACATCGGCCACGGCGCTTGTGTTGCCTTGGTCGAAACGGCTCTCGATTCGGTAATCGCCTGCGGGAACGCGCAGAATTTCACCGGGTTCTTGCGATGTGGCGATGAGCTGGCCCTTGCGGTGGCCGCTCAAGGCAAAGACAAGGCTCCGCGACGGCGTGGCGGGGAGACCTAGTTGCTTGAGCCGGGGCAGAACGCGAATGCCCCCCGCATCGAGAACGAAACTGGCGATGATCTTGGTGCCGTCAGCCACGGTGACAGTTTGGCTCAAATGGACGGCGCCGTATTTGATGGCGACGAGGTAGCTGCCGGCTTTGAGAGCGACCTCCGCGACCGGGATATCTTCCGCGTAGACTGCTTCTCCTGTTTCACTGGAGATGGTCCAGGTGATGGGCCGCTCAATGAGGTCGCCGTCTTCGCTCAACCTTGCGGAAAGCTCCAGCCCTTCGCGTCCCGCCGCCACGGTTTCGATGGCAATGTCATGGGCGATGGCGTTGGGGAGTTCGGTGGCGGCACCTCGTGGAACGCTCGAAACCTCGAAAGTATCCGCAACCGCCGCCGACCAGGCGATGCGAG
Source organism: Aestuariivirga sp. (assembly GCA_041742805.1). Taxonomy (GTDB): domain Bacteria; phylum Pseudomonadota; class Alphaproteobacteria; order Rhizobiales; family Aestuariivirgaceae; genus Aestuariivirga. Next base: position 3,300 of record JBGTNZ010000144.1, on the reverse strand, counting down.
GCGCCACGACAGTCACTGCGGCTACCAGTAAAAGCACCGCCGCCACGGCAAACGCCGGTTTGGCGCTGCCGTGGTGGCGGTGATGGGTTGCAGGGTTACCGTCGCCGTGTCGGTTTGCAGGCATCATACTCAACTCCCCCTGCCAGACCGGCCGGTGTAGGTAGGAAACCACAGGGGTGCCGCTCCCGGCAACGGCTTCCTTAATTTTGGGTTAACACGCCGCCATCAATTGAAACCATTGCCATCCCGAGGCGCTGCCGCCACATTGCCCCAGGTCATGGCCCCTCTCAACGACACCTCATCGATTCGCGCCCTTCTCCGCAGCCGCCGGTCGGCCTCGCCCAAGTCCATGGGTGAACCGGGGCCCACGCCCGCGCAACTGGCGGAAATTCTTAACGCCGCCGTCCGCGTCCCCGACCACGGCAAGCTGACGCCTTGGCGCTTTATTTTGTTTGAGGGAGAAGCGCGTGAGAAATTCGGCAACGCCATGAGGGCGCGATGGCAGGAACTGCACCCGGAACATGGCGAGGAATCGCTCACCTTTCAGGGCCTCATGTTTCTCCGCGCGCCCATGGTTGTCGCGGTGATCTCCACGGCGAAGCCCCATCCCAAGATTCCGGAATGGGAACAGGCCATGTCGGCGGCGGCCGTATGCCAGACGATGTTGATTGCAGCGGTGGCGCTTGGAATCGATTCTGCCTGGAACACCGACTGGATCGCCTATGATGCGGGCATCGCCAAGGTCATGGGGCTGGGGCCCCACGAAAAGGTGGCGGGCTTCATTTATCTCGGCACATCGACAGCACCTTTGGAAGACCGGCCCAGGCCAGATCCGGTGTCGCTGCTCACCCGTTGGGGACATCCATGATCCAGGGCATCCTTTTCGACAAGGACGGCACCTTAATCGAGGTCAACGATACGTGGCTGCCCATATACCGCCAGATGCTCCGTGAGCTGTTCCAAACCGACGCGGACGGCGCCGATATGCTGCTGGAGAAAGCCGGATTTGATCGGGCCACCGATACTTTCAAGCCCGGTTCCATTCTCGCCGCCGGCACGACGCGCCAACTGATCTCCATTTGGTGGCCGGGGCTTGATGCGGCGGGTATTGCGGAGAAGATACGCATTCTCGATCACGACTATGCACCGTTGGTGAAAGAAGCGCTGAAGCCGCTGATGGCGCTGGAGCCCGTGTTCGCTGAGCTAAAGGCCATGGGCATGCGTCTTGGCGTTGCTACCAACGACAGCCATGTCTCGGCCACCAACCACATGAGCCACATGGGGCTCGTCGAGCATTTTGAAGACATCATCGCCGCCGATACGGTGGAGGTGCCCAAGCCATCCGGCAATATGATCCGCCGTTTCGCTGAAATAACCGGGCTACGTCCGGCCGAGATCGCCATGGTGGGCGATAACTCGCACGACATGGAAGAAGCGCGGAATGGGGGCGCCGGGCTCGCCATCGCGGTTCTGAGCGGCAATGCCAAGCACCAGGATATTGCCCATCTCGCCGATCACACGATTGCCAGCGTGGCCGAGCTGCCGGCTCTGTTGAAGAGCCTGTAAGCCGCATGTTCTACGACGCGATCCGCAACGACCACGGCTTTGAGAACGATCCGTTTAAAGCGCTCGTGGCGCCACGCCCCATCGGCTGGATTTCCTCGCTCTCGCCAAGCGGCATCGCCAATCTAGCACCCTACAGCTTCTTCAACGCCGTGGCGGAACATCCCTTTTACGTCGTGTATGGATCGGGGGCCGGCAAAGACAACATCAACAACATCGAAGCCCTCGGCGAGTTCGCCGTCAACCTCGCCACCTGGGATCTGCGCGAGCGGATGAACATGACATCGGCGGAAGTGCCGGCCCATATCGATGAGTTTGAGTTGGCGGGACTCGAAAAAGCGCCGTGCCGCTTGATTAAATCGCCGCGCGTCGCGGCAAGCCCGGTTTGCCTTGAGTGCAGGCTGTTCAAGGTCATCGAACTGCCGGACGACCAAGGCCACGTGAACGACAGGCTCACCATCGGGCGGGTGATAGGCATTCACATCGACGACCACTTCATCGAAGACGGCCGCGTGAATACAGCTGCGATGCGGCCCATCGCGCGGCTCGGCTATAGTGAATACGCCACAGTCGAGCAGGCTTGGCGGATGCGGCGGCCGGGCTGAGCCCCCGAGTCGCGTGAGCAGCCGTTCTCGCCGCATTTTAGCCACTGTTGATAAGTCTGTTGAAAACTTGGCATTCGGGAGCAAGATCATCAGCTTGAATGCTGTGGAAAAGCTGTGGATAAGCCCATTAACGCCTCATTAACCATGCAAGCGCAGGACTCGCGATAGGCGGTCCGAGGGCGCGGTGATGAAGCCGGAAGGAAATGTAGGCATGACGCGATGTCTGCTGATTGGCGAAGACAGCACGGAAGGCCGCAAGCTGCAGCAGCTTCTCAATGGTCTGGGGCTTGACACGGCGCAAACCAGCCAGGCCGATGAAGCCCTGAAATATTGCAACGACAATGCACCCGATGTGGTGATGCTGGCGGCGGCCGGTCGGCGGCCCAAGGATTTCGTGCGCCATCTGCGACGTAATATTCACGGCAAGAAGCCCGTGGTGTTCCTCTACGCCGAAACGCCGGACACGGAGATGATCGGCTTGTCGATCCTGCAAGGGGCGGCGGATGTGCTGATGAAGCCTTTCGACCGTGACATTTTGCAATTCAAGCTGAAGCAGGCGGGCGTGATCGCTTAATCATCGGCGAAAGCCGGGACCCACGGTTCAACCGGTTGGGTTTAGCAATGACAGAACCTTTGCGCGGAAAAATGGATCCCGGCTTTCGCCGGGATGAGGAATGATGGAGATTGGCGCCCATGGCGCGGTATTCGATCTGGATTCTCATGGTGTGCGTCGCGCTGCTTTGCGTGGGCCAAGGATTGAATGGCTCGCTCGTCGGCGTTCGCGCGCAGGCGGAGGATTTCGGACCTGACGTTACCGGGTTCATCATGTCGGGCTATTCGGCGGGCCTTCTGGTCAGTACGTTTTTGACACCGCATCTGGTCAGAAGCGTGGGGCATGTCCGAACCTTCGCCGGTCTTGCTTCCATCGTCTCCACCGCCGTGCTGCTGATTCCGCTCTGGATCAACGCGCCCTTTTGGCTCCTGATGCGGATCGTTTCAGGTTTTTGCACGGCGGGACTTTATATCGTGTGCGAGAGCTGGCTCAACACGGCCTCCACGAACCGCAATCGTGGGCAGATGCTGTCGCTTTACATGATCGTGACTTACGGCTCGCTGGGAGCGGGGCAATTGC